>DUSX01000008.1 GCA_012842395.1 Bacillota bacterium | reverse complement strand
TTCCTAGCTTAGAAGCAGATGCTTCAAAGAGACCACGCGCGTAAGCCACATCCTTGCTGAATCGACAAAGCTGGTCATTATGGGCGACGCTGGGGATCGACCCAAGTTCGTATCTCGCTATCGTGGCAGGGCTCCATCCCAGAAGGGCAGCCAGACCCCGCTGTGAGAGACCGTATCTCTCCCTAATCCTCTTGATTTCTTCCGGACCCAACAGGCCTTTTTGCTTGCGGTACTGAGAATAAGCTAGAGACAGGTTTTCACTGTCCAGAATCTCATCAAATACATCAGTCCCACAAGCTCCGCACGTCAAAACGTTGGCCATGACGGTGATGGGCTCGCCCTTTACTGGATATGTCTCCTCCCTCTGGGTCTTAACGAATTCCCTTTCTGCTTCGCACTTTGGACAGAAGCCTTTCATGGTTTGTCCTCCTTCGTGCATGATTCCTCGACTGGTCTGTTGACGCGAACTCCCCGATCGCTCTACCGGTAGGGCAACCTGGGAGCACGGTCAGCCTCGTGGAACGACATGCACACGCAACCGCGACAGTTGTCTAGCTTAAGCTTTATGTACACAGGCCTTCCGTCCATGTCCCTGATGAACTCCCATATCGCACCACCTCGAACGTGCTCTCGCGACTGGTCTGGTGACGGACCCCTGTAGTAGTCCTGATACGTGAGGGCCAGGATTTCCTGCTTCGCAGCGCTTATCGTGATTCCTAGTTCTGATAGGCCATCAAGGTTCTCTCTGCGAGGAATGAAATCAAACTTGCGCTGGATGAGTATCGCGTCCCTAACCCGCTCCAAAAACTCGTCTATCTGTCGAATAAGGGCCACGCTGCCATGATTGGGTCTCGCGGGTCGGGACACTGGCGTCCATCTCCCCTTTATTGTACCATCGGCTCTGCCGATATGCTATCATTTGATATCAATGATGTCAAGAATGAATTGCCATTAAATGAACCTCTTGCCAAGACGAAGGTGCAAGGTCCGGAGTCACCCCGGTTCTCTACGTCTCTTGGGCCGCTCGAAGTGGAAAAAGACGCAACTGATAGGGGGACCTTTCAACTCGACGATGACGCCGCCAGTAGCCGGTAGGGCGAACAAGGCCGCTCCTTCCCGGGCTCTTCCAGGGCTCCCTCTTCTGGAGCTCCCCTCTAGAGCTCCCCTCTGGAGCTCCTTCCTGGCTCTAAGGGAGTCAACTGATCGCCACTGACCGCCATCGATGTGCCGCCGGGCGACGGACCGACGCGCCGCGTCGCTCAGATGGACGGAGCCGTCCCCCGCGCGGAACTATCTCCGCCTCTGCGTGGGGAGAGGTTGTGGTGCGCCGCGAAATGCGCCTCGCACATCGGTATCTCCACCTCTGCGTGGGGAGAGGAGCGCCGAACCGCGGCTGCGGCGCGCGGGCGGGACATATGCCCGGCGTGGGTCGGGCATGAAGGATTTCCCACGATCCTGCCGAAAGTTCCTATGATACCGCCGAAATTGGGTTGTGGAGGCAAGGGATGTAGCGCCTCGTGATGAGTGCAAGCTGGCAGCTGACGGGTGACGGGTGGCCCGGCGGCCTGCAGCCACAATCATGCTCGAGGACACCGCTCGCGACTTGTCTTGAGGTTCGACCTCGTTGTAACTCCGCGGCTAGGAGCCACGACCGCGGTTCGTGCGGCAGCGGCGGAATGGGCGGAGCAAGGGCGCGATTCCGATATGAAGCGCGGGTGAGGCCAGATGGGCTGGCATTATACGCCATATGGGCTGCCGTACATCGTCAGCGGTCTCGTGGCCCTTCCGGTCGCGGTGGCTATCTGGAAACGGCGCAGCATGCCCGGGGCTTTGCCACTCTCGATCTTCATGTTCGCTATGGTCGAGTGGTCGCTCGGCAACGCCCTGGAGATGTTCAGGACAGATCTGGCGGGCAAGACATTCTGGGCGAGCGTGGAGTGGATCGGCACCGTCATTATCCCGGTGGCGTGGCTTGCGGTCGCGATCCAGTTTTCCGGCCGCGATGAGTGGCTTTCACGGCGAAACGTGGCGCTGCTGCTGGTTGTCCCGGCCACAATCTTGGTTCTGATGTGGACGAACGACCTCCACGGGCTGATGCGGCACAATGTCAGGCTCGACACCAGCGGTCCATTCTCTGTCATCACCAAGGACTACGGACCCGCGTTCTGGGCGTATGTGGTCTATGCATACACGCTCCTCTTCATCGGCTCGACTATGATGATGCGGTCGCTTTTCGGCCGGTCACGCCTTTACAGCGGGCAAGCTGTCATGTTCGCGATAGGCGTGGTAGTCCCCTGGGTCTCCAATGCGCTCTACATATCAGGCAATAGTCCGGTGCCCCGGCTCGACATCACGCCGATCGCGTTCACCGTTTCCGGGCTCGCAACGAGCATAGGGCTCCTCCGTTACAGGCTCATGGACATCGTGCCGATAGCGTGGGCAACCGTCGCGGGCGGCATGAGAAGCGGCGTCATCGTGGTGGACTCCCAGGACCGCGTCGTTGACGTGAACCCTGCTGCCGCCAGAATAACGGGCTGGTCGGCGGCGCTCGCAGTCGGCCAGCCCGTGGTCGAGATGCTGCGGCCCTGGCCTGCTGCGGCGGATGCGTGCCGCGAGCACGAGATCGCGGCGAATGGAAAGGGGGCAAGACAGAGCGAGGTCGTGCAGGAGGTCGCCGGGGGCGATCGGTCTGGCGATCGGTCCTATGAGTTTCGTTTCTCGCCTTTGCTCACTGCGCGCGGGAGAGTCGTCGGCAGGCTCGTCGTCATAGATGACATCACCGAGCGCAAGCGCGTGCGGGACCAGCTTGTGACACAGCAGCGGGCGCTCGCTGCGATGGAGGAGCGGGAACGTCTCGCCCGAGATCTCCACGATAGTCTCGGACAGGTCCTCGGGTTCCTGAACGTGCAGGCTCAGGCCGCCCGAGAACAGCTTTCGAGGGGCAAGACGTCCCTGGCCGACGGCTACCTGGAGACCATTGTGACCGTGGCGCAGGACGCTTACGAGGAGGTCCGGGAGAACATCAGGACTATGAAGGGAGTTCTGCCCGCCGACTGGCGGTTCGCACCTACCCTCGAGAGGCTTGCGCGACGCTTCGAGCGCAGTTACGGAATCCAGACGGATCTCGCGATCCCTGACGAGATCAGGGATGGGGTCCTCGGTCGCGCCGCCGAGGTGCAGGTCCTGCGCATTATCCAGGAAGCCATGACGAATGCGAGGAGACACGGCGGCGCCCGCCACATCCAGGTGAGCTTCGCTGTGGCCGCGGAAGGCGTCGAGGTCGTGGTGAAAGACGACGGCAGCGGCTTTGAGATCAAGGGCCTCGGCGGCGGCAATGGACGCGTGCGAGAGCAGGACGGGGTCAGGGCGGACGCAGGGTTCGGCCTCGGCATCATGCGCGAACGAGCAGAACAAGTGGGAGGCCGTCTCGAAGTGCGCTCGGCCCCTGGGATGGGAACCCAAGTGAGAGTCCGCGTTCCGCTGCGAGAGAGCGAAGAGAAGGCACAAGGACGGGATGCCCATGAGGATTCTGGTCGCTGACGATCACCCTCTATTTGCCGAGGGTCTCAAGAATCTTCTGGTATCGTATGGCATTGATGTCGTGGGTGTAGCGAGGGACGGCTTTGAGGCGCTGGACGAGGCACGGCGCTTGCGCCCGGACGTCGTGCTGATGGACATCATGATGCCACGTTGCAACGGACTTGCCGCTACGCGCCTCATCAAGGCGGAGCTGCCGGATATCAAGATCGTCATGCTCACAATGTCCGAAGCCGACGGCGACCTTTTCGAGTCGATCAAGAGCGGGGCCTCCGGCTATCTCCTTAAGAACCTGAACGCCGAAGAACTGGTGGAGTTGCTGGAGGACCTTGCCCGCGGCGACGCGCCTTTCTCACCGGGTCTGGCCGCGAAGTTGCTCGAGGAGTTCACACGCCTCGCGGGCGAAGCGGGCGCAGGTGAGCCGGGCTGCCAAACGGTGTCGCAGGCGGACATTGAGTCGGAGCCGCGTCCGGGGACGCCACCGGCAGCGACGGAAGAGACCGCCTCCGCCGAGGCGGGGGGCGCTGCGGGCGAAGCCTCGGTTCAGACAGAGGGTCCGAGAGGCGACGCGGCCGGCGAATGGCTGACTCCTCGCCAGATGGAGGTCCTTACCCTCGTTGCCAAGGGAATGACCTACAAGGAGGTGGGTGCCGCTCTCTTCATCAGCGAACGCACTGTAAAGTACCATATGAAACAGATCCTCGACCAACTGCATCTGCGCAACCGGGCTCAGGTCATCGCGTTCGCAGCAAGGACGAACCTGACCCGCAACAGCGACAAGCAATGTTCTAATCTGACGCGCAGACGAGCCGGATTAGAAGCGTCCCGCCCCAACAATCACCGCGAGCCATGACGTGGCCACGCAAGCTATCGCATTCTGATGACATCGCGTTTCGCCTACTTCGCCTACTAGGGTGACCGCGACCTGCACCAAAGTGCAGTCCCCTGGGCGTTCCCCTTTTCCCGCCCTCCTGATCCTGAACTGTCTTCAAGCACAGTATTTGCGCCACCCGAGTCTTGCTATAGTCAAGCTGTCCGCATGCGCGGACGCATTCCGACAGAGGTGAGCTTGGGGGGGCCTGGCGCACTTCTTCCCGGAATGGTTCCCTGGTGTCGACATTCGAAAACGGTATCCCCTGACGTGGACGGTGCATCCGCCCGTTGCGGCAGCATTTCGCACCACGAACGTGCGGGCTGCTGGCGGGCTTGGATCGCCGTGTGCCGTTGCGCTTGTCCGCGGTTTGCCGTGGGCGGGATCGACGCACGGCCGGGGGCCCGAAGGTCCGGGCGCAGCCCCACGCATTTCCCGCTGGCAGGCTCGTCGGGACCTGCCTGCCCTCGGACGGACGGCAGACGTAGGCTAGGCGCAAGCATAGGCGTCAGAAGACGTCGACGGGAGGACGTCGGCGGGAGGACGTCGACGGACGGCGGAGACGAGAGAACCCGCGCCGGGAGGTGGTCTGTATCGGCGGTCTGTATCGGCGAGTCGACACTGAGTTCAGGGGCGGGACTGGGAGTGATCGCGCAAGCCGGAGCCAGAACGAGAACGAGAGCGGGAGCGACAGCGAGCGGGAGCGACAGCGAGAGTTATGGCGGGAGTGCGAGTGAGCATGGAGCGAGAGTGAGAGCGAAAGTGAGAGTGAGAGTGAGAGTGAGAGTGAGACCGAAAGCAAAGGCTGAGGACTTGGCCAGAAGGAGGCGGAATGGATGAGCGGGACGAAGCCGAAATGGTGGCTGGGCGCGCTGGCCGCAGTCGTGCTGCTGGCATTCGTGCAGGCGGAGGCGCTTGCGAGCTCCGCGCCAGACGCGCCGGTGCCAGAGAAAACCCCGACCAACGACTCCACGCCTACATGGACGTGGAATGCTGTCGCCGGGGCCACGAGTTACTCGGTATATCTGGATGATGCCCTGGTCGCCGGGGTCACGACCCCCACATATACCCACGGAACGCCTCTCTCGGAGGGGCTGCACTATCTCCAGGTGACTGCCTGGGTCGAAGGAGAAGGAGCGGAAAGCCCGAGGTCCGCCAAGGGCTGGGTGGAAATAGATCTCACCCCCCCTGCGGCGCCTGTGATGGATGCGCTCCCGGCATATGTGAACGGCAACAACCTGACATTTGACTGGTCAGGACCCGGGGATGCTGCAACCTACACTTTCTATTGGAGGACCGACGGCACGGGGGCATGGGCCCCGGTGTTGGATCTGGGGGTTGCCACCCATTCAGTCGACATCAGCGGCGTTACCGACGGCGTCCTGATCGAAGGCAAAGCGGTTGCCTATGATGCCGCAGGGAACGCAAGCGCTGAGTCCGGTGTAGTCTTCACGAGGGTGGACCGGACCAGCCCCACCGTCAGCGCGGTCACGCCCACCGCGACTCTGACGACGAGTAATCCGAGGCCGACATGGTCATGGGCCGGCGCCGATGCCCTGAGCGGCGTGAAGGGCTACTGGGTGACGCTGGATGCCGAGCTCCCGGTGTGGACCACCGGCACGGCGTTCGTCCGAAGCTCTAACCTCGTCGACGGCCCACACACAGTCGTCGTGACGGCCGAGGACAACGCAGGGAATGAGAGCCTGCCTCTCAGCTTCCCCACAGTGGTCGTCGACACGACGCCACCACAAGTGCCCGGCGCGCCGTCGACAGGAAGTCCAACCACCGATACGACCCCGACGTGGTCGTGGGATGCGGTCGTCGGGGCGGCAAGCTACAACGTATATCTCGACGGTTCAGCGACGCGTCTCAACTCCGCGCCGATCACGACGCTATCATCGGTAGTATCCTTCACGCATACCGATCCCCTTTCTGAAGGAGAGCACCGCCTTCAGGTGACTTCCGTCGACGATGTAGGGAATGAAAGCGATCGATCCCCGGCAGGGACTGTGGTGGTCGATCTTACCGGGCCGGTGGCGCCCCTCGTCACCGAATTGCCGCAGTACACTAGATTAACCAGCCTGCCGTTTGCCTGGTCGGCTCCTGCGGACGCGGTGAGCTACACCTTCTATTACAACATAGCTGGTGCTCCGACCTGGGCAAGCATCACCAGTCTTTCGTCACCCGCTTACACGATGGATATCTCTGGTGCCACAGACGGCACAGTAATACGGGCCAAAGTCGTGGCATATGACGCGGCAGGCAATGCCAGCCTCGATTCCAACATAGTCACGACAACGGTGGATCGGACGCCTCCGACGGTGACTGCTACTGACCCGACGGCGCCGCTTCGCACCAAGGACAAGACACCGACATGGCAGTGGAGCGGATCCGACGCGTTGAGCGGGATAGCGAGCTACCTGATCTCTCTGGATGGCGAGGCGTCCGAACCAAGTGCTGCAACGTCATTCACCCCTGCATACGAGCTGCCTGACGGTCCTCACGTCCTTACAGTCAAAGCGCTGGACGCCGCGGGCAACGAGAGCACGGTGTTGACCTTCGAGACGGTCACGGTGGACACCACTCCTCCGCCCGTGCCCTCGATGCCGCTCACAGCGAGCCCGACGAATGATCAGACCCCAACATGGAGCTGGAACGATCTCGGTGCAGGCGTCGGCTACAATGTGTATCTCGACGGGGCGGCGACTTCCCTGAATGCCGCGCCGCTTGCGACCAATTCGTTCACGCATGCCGCAGACCTCGCCGAGGGCGAGCACTACCTCCAGGTCACGTCCCTGGATGACCTGGGCAACGAAAGCGCGCCGTCCGAAGCCGGGTACGTGACGGTGGACGTGACTCCCCCTGCTGCGCCCGTAATGACCGCGCTGTCTCCATACACGAAGGACACGGCCGTGACATTCGCGTGGTCAGGTACCGCAGATTCAGTGGCATACACCTTCTCCCACAGCAGCGACGGGGGCGCTTCGTGGACCGATGTCCCGGGCCTCGCGAATTCCACCTACGCGGTGGACATAAGCGCGGCAGCTGACGGCGACGTAATTCAGGGCAAGGTGATTGCCTATGACGCGGCCGGGAACCCGAGCGACGTGTCGAACACGGTGTCCACTATGGTGGACAGAAGCGGACCGGTGATAACCCCGACCGCGAGTCCGGTATCGCCCACCACGAATTCGAGGCCCACCTGGTCGTGGACGGGGAACGACGACATCGCTCCCGAAGTCCCCGGCTCCGGCATCAAGGGTTACTGGGTGACCCTGGATGGCGAGCCGCCGATCTGGACGACGGGCACTTCCTTCACGCCCAGCTCTGATCTCGCCAGCGGCGGGCATGTGCTGAAAGTGAAGGGCGTTGACAATCTAGACAGCGAAGGCGAGGAGGTCATCTTCAGCACCGTCCTGATCGACACCGTCCCGCCTGCTGCACCGGCGATAGCCGCGCTCGACGCGGGATACAACGTCCTGCCCGTGACGCTCAGCTGGAACGCCGTGACTGACGGCGCCAACGCAATCAGCTACGTGCTCGAGTGGG
>DUSX01000007.1 GCA_012842395.1 Bacillota bacterium | reverse complement strand
GCGGCAGTGAAATGCTGATGGCCGCGCGTACGATTGGTGTTCAGCACGACGATGACCGTGTCTTCTTTGCGCACGAAAAGGCCAGAGATACTTGAACTGTCACCGAAAGGGGTTCGGATCACCGTTATCCCCTCAAGCAACCAGAGAGCTTGCTCTATATGCACAGGCTGCGAGTCTCCTAGACCCCACTCTCGTCTGACCTGTGCGGCGAGCATCACCGGGTCGGTTGGTGTGGTCAAGATCTTCCCTCCATGAGCAATCGATCTAGCATGTGCGCGTCTATGACGAGCTTCTTGGCCCAGGCAATGGTCTCCAGGTCGTCCTCGGACACCGTCTCGGCCCTGAAAGCCACAGCAATGTCTCTATCGAGAGCAGGCCCGGAGGCGCTCAAGAAGTGGTCGATTCCGTATCCATAGAGATCAGCGAGCCTCGCAAGCTTAGCCAGGCTAATCTCCCGGCGACCGTTCTCGTAGTAGCTCAGCTCTTCTCGGCTGATGCCGATAGCCGATGCTGCCTGTTCTTGAGTCAGGCCCATCTGTGCCCTTGCACTGGCAAGCTTCCTGCCAAGAGACGACAGCAGGTCCGTCACAGGTCATCCCCCCGAAGTCAAATATGCACTCGCGCACGCGCGCAAGCATGTTCGTAACCGCAGCGTTACGACAACCGCCACTACCTGGCATCATAGTAACATGTCGGCCCCAGCCAGTCAACGGGTGACGCGAGGCGCTACGAGATGTGCTCACCTCTCAGGCAGCGCCGTCATAGATACCCAACTCCGAAGTTAACACGATGTCCGCGGGCGCACGGCTGACTCGCCCGCTGTCCATGCCCTTCGCGTCGCACGCGACTTCTGAGTTCGAGCTTGGTTATCTATAGCATCTGCCGAGGACGAGACGAGGTCCGCACAGCCTACCCATCGCGGAAAATCCGGCGTAACAGCAGAACATTCCTTCGATTAGAGCGAACAAGAGCGCCAGAAGCGTCAAGCTGCTTGGCAATGGCATAGATGGCCGAGACGGGAAGGGGGTCAAGGAATCTCCTTGCTTGCCGGGGAACTTTCCAGTACAATCAAGCCGTAGGCGAAGCGGAAGTCCCTGAGCCGTTTCTCCGGGGTTAGCCACCCCGGCGGCAGGGCGACTCGCGCTTTGCTGGCCGTCGCGTGGCACCCAGCATTCGATCGCTGCTACGCAGGGTTCTTCAGGGCTCGACTGCGTGCAAGCAGAAACGCTGGGACGTAACCAGGCGCAGACAGAGTCAGCGTGGAGGCCCGAGAGTCTTCGGGTCCCGGGGCGCGAATGGTTCGGCACCCGCAGGTGGTGAGCAGGCTAGTGAACACGAGCGAGATGTCCGGTGAGACCATCGCGGCAAGAGCGTACGAAGCTTGCACAAATGACGAGATGCAAGAGGGCGACGAATCCAGGCGCATTCTCGGCACACTCAAGCGGTACTTCGCCTCGAGAGATGACGTCGTCGTGGCATTTCTTTTCGGGTCGCATGCCAGGGGCAAGGCGACCAGACGTTCAGACGTGGACGTAGCAGCGTACTTCGCCGGCGCATACGATTTGACCAGAGTCAACGGTGTCGCAGGAGAACTCGAGGCACTCCTTCACAAGGACATTGATCTCATCGTCCTGAACGAGGCGAACGCATCGGTGGCATGGGCAGCTTTGAGAGGCGTACCCCTTGTCGTCCGCGACCGGATATTCTACCTGCGGTACATGCTGGATGTCTCGCGTGAGGCTGAAGACTTCAGCGAGCTGCTCCATGATATGTGGAGACTCCGGCGGGCACACCGTCGCACCACTAAGCACAATCACGTGGAGGGTTAAACGCGGAGCGGGCTTCCAGGGACAGCATAATCAGGAGGCTCGAGTTTGCGAGAACAGAACTCGCGGACCTTGGAGACTTTGGCGATCTGGACTTCTCTCGCTACACTTCTGATCGCCTTATCCGGCGGAATGTTGAACGCATAATCGAGAACGTTGTAAACTCCCTATCGGATATAGGCAAGATCATCCTCTCCCAGGCTGACATCGAGATGCCGGAAAGCTATAGGGACATCTTCACGAAACTCGTATCGTTGGGCCTGATAGACCCGAACCTTTCAACCCGTCTGGCAGATACCACCAGACTTCGGAATGTTCTCACACATCAGTACCTCGACATCAAGTGGGAACACATCAAGGCTTTCCTAACCCAAGGCCGTTCCGATGCACAGGCCTTCTTGGACAGGATCGAAGAATGGATAGCCGCCGAAGACGCACCGGTCTAGCAGGTCGGTATTTGGCTCCATTCAGTGCAAGCTGCGCCGGACCAGGTCTCCGGCAGGGCAGTCTCAGGGAAGCGCCAGAGAACGCTTGGTAAGAGGCTGAGGCACTTTAACGTTCAAGCAAACCCCGCCTGGTGGGATATATCCCGCGCTGGCTGGTGATGCGCCCCAGTTGGTCCCGTCGCACGCGCGGATACTCTGTCCGGGCATGAGAAGCGATCGATCTATGCATGACCAATGCGAATCGTACGCGGTCGCTGCGCGAGTCTGCCGCGAGTCGGCCTCTATACGGACTCTATACGGATGCCCACGTGCCCCGAACCGCGACGATCGTGCGCCGTCTGGACTGCCGGTATGCAGGTAGTAGATCGCTGTCGCCCGAGACATGGGACGACGATGGTCTTACCATGACGGCGGTGCGACGGGCCACCACTCTCGCCGCCTTGATAACACAATGTCTGCGTCCTATCATAACCGTGAGCATGTAATCTCATCAGGGGGATGACCGTTGGTCCGCACGCGGGTTCAACTTACGAGCGGGCGGTCGAGAATCCTGAAACAGCTGGCCGCCGCGCGCCGCCGCGGACGACGAGGAGGCGGAGGACCTGCTCGAGCTCCTATCCGGCGGTGTGGCCTACCACTACGCGGGCCTGTCGCGCGACGCCCGCGCCTGCGTGGAGGCCACCTTTCGTAACCGCCACCTCAAGGTCGTCTCATGCACGCCCACCCTCGCGGCCGGCGTCAACCTTCCCGCCCGCCTCGTGGTCGTGAGGGACATATACCGAATGGAAGTTGATTGCACATAGGAAGTCGTGGTATCCTCATTTTGGGATCCGTGTTGCAGATGCTAACAGATGATGGGCGCGCCAGGGCCGAACCAAGCAGTTTACGAGATGCGGCATTATCAGCCCGCCTCGTGAGAAGGGTGATGCACATGAGGCCACAAGCCTCCGTGTGGCTGGAGATCGCCGAGGATGACCTGAGCACGGCCGAGCACTGCTTCAAAGGAAACAGGTATCTGTGGGCGATGTTCATGTGCCAGCAAGCAGCGGAGAAAGCAATCAAGGCAGTCTATGTCGAACAGACGGGCGAGACCCCTCCCAGGAAGCACGACCTCGTTTCGCTTGCCGGTTCCGCCGGTATTTTGGCGGAGTGCGATGAAAACCGACGAGATCTCCTGCGTCGCCTTTCGCTATACTACATCGAAACACGTTACCCCGACAAGAGAGCCCAACTTGAAGCTACTTGCACTGAGGAATACGTAGGTCAGATGATGGCTAGGACG
>DUSX01000006.1 GCA_012842395.1 Bacillota bacterium | reverse complement strand
TTCGCATTGGACCTCGGCGTCAATGCCGAGCATACGCGACAGCGTCCGCCCTGACCCGTCCTGGTCCGCAGCCAGGAGTCTAGTCCGTTCCCGCTCGGTGATCAGCTTGAGATTGAAAAGCTGCCAAGTCATGGCCAGCCGGCTCACGCGGAAGTGACCGGCCAAGAGACAGACGTGCCACAGCCCGATCTTCGTGGCCTCGGGCCCGAGACGTCCCTCCACGAACTGGACGTCTCCCTCCAGAGGAACGACGGCCTCCCTCGGTCTAGATGGAAGACCCTTATTCAGGCGCGATAGGTAATCACGGATGCCGTCCTCAGGCATGAGGAAGGCCGCGGCGAAGGCGTTAGCACGGACCTCAGATAGTTCGTCATTCTCCTCCTGTCGACTGACGATGCCAGGCCGGTCGTGATCGACCAGGACATGGCAGTATTCATGCGCAAGAGAAAACCGCCGCCGTTCGGCAACGTGAGTGACGTTAACCCCACAGACGACGCTCTCGTTGAGCCGCACTGTGAAACCGGAAAGGTGGTCGGGTAGCTCCAACTCCAAGACGGTGATGCCCTGGTTTTCCATAAGGTCTCCCAGGTTGTCCAAGGGTGCGGAGCCGAGCTCCAGACGCTGCCGCTCCTGGTGCGCCAGGCGTTTTCCCTGATCCACCGCTTCCCACCGTCCTCGCAGGGGCATAGCAGGGTAGCGAGGAAAGGCGGCTGTCGCCCGCTCCACTTCAAGCAGGTGTTCGAGGTTGGCAATCTCCCGGGCAATGGCAATGCCCTTGCGAATCGCATCTCGCGTCCCCTCGTCGTCATCCGCTTCCGGCAGCGCCCGCAGGAGCACCGAAAGTCCGTCTATCGCGAATTCTGGAGCGAGAAACTCTGCAGGCGAGCGGCCATACAGGTACGCCAGGCGCGCTAGTTCCAGCCCCGATACTTTGCGCTTTCCAGTCTCCATGAGCGCGATAGCCGAGCGCGGCAGACCAAGGCTCCGTGCCACCTCTTCTTGGGTCAGGCCGGCGCGTTCTCGGGCTTCCCTGAGGCGGGTGGCGAGTTGTTCCGGCGTCAACATGACGATCCCTCCTGACTCGAGTATATGTTATGAAACACAGACTGTCAATATGCGGATGCAATGTTTGATAATACAACGAGGGCGTGGAGAGCAGGAATTGCGGGGTGCCTGCTGGGATCGGCTCCCCTGGCTCGCCTTATGGTCTGTTGATATCGGGAGTCGTGGTCGGGAAGACAGACCTCTTGAACGGGAGCTTCATTTGAGCCGCCATACGGTGCGCAAGGCGGCCACGGGGTGCACGATAGGACGATGGTCGGGGTGCATATGCCCGCATGCAGGCAGCGCGTGCGCCGGGCGGGCGCCCGCAAGCCGTTCGGACGGCGGAGATGCGGAAAGGTAGCGTCACCTGGCGGCGTCGGCGGCATGTATTAAGGCTACGACATTGCGGCCACGAAGCTGTCGAGGAGCTCGATGAAGGCGGGGTCGTAGGGTTGGTCGACGTAGTTCACGCTCCACAGGCCGGACTCGCGTATCTCGGCCCGCTGGGCGTATAGCCCGAGCCAGTTGGGCGACGGAGGGTCGATCGGGGGCTTGTGTCTGTTGCTCAGAAGGGCGACGGCATTCGACTCGATGATGCTCCTGGGGCTGGACGTCCCTGCGGGCCCGAAGGCTAACTCCTCACGGACGCGCGCTCGACGAACCTGCCCGGACCGGCCCAGACATACTCCTCGGGGGCTTGCTCGAAGACTCGCTCCCCATGAACTCGCTCCCGAAGCTCGTTCCCGATTCGGACGGCGCGCACGAACGTGGTGGGCGAGTCGTCCGCGATGAGACGGTCCCATAACGCCTCTGCCTCCGTCTCCCCCTCTGCCGCCGTCTCCTCCGCCCCTGCCTGCTCCTCCTGCGCGAACCCGCGCGAAGGGCCCGAACATGCGGCCTTTCCCTTTTACGGCGATGGCCGGGCTCCCGTAGGTAGCAGCCTCCTCCGGGCCCGCGCGGACCACCGTCAGGCCGGGGCCTCCGACGGTGGCCTCCTTCCGAGAGCCCGCGAGGAAGATGAAGCGCTGGCCCGCCCGGGGGAGGGGGATCACCGGGGGCTCGAGCGCGTCCAGGTAGCGGGCGCCCAGCAAGAACTCGACGAGCGGGAAGCCTGTCGCCGCCGCCCTGACGTCGCGGGCGATGCCGACGTGCCGCGACCACGCCAGGGCCTCACGCCTGCTCATCCCGTTCAGCAAGAGTGGAATCGGAGTCGATCATGTATCGATCCCGCCCGTCACGCGAGGTCCTCCAATGAATTGAACTTCGACCGTTGGGCCTTCAATCCGTTTGGATTTTGTGCCATACTACTGATGGGAGGGAGAACGCCGATGAACGTACACGTGCAGGAATGGCTCGATATCTCCCGCGAGGACTACGATGCTGCAGAGGTCATGTTCGAGAACCGCAAGTACTTGTACTCGGTATTCATGTGCCAGCAAGCAGTGGAGAAAGCCATAAAAGCGCTGTACCAACACAAGTTTACCGAGGTCCCGCCCCGTAAGCACGACCTGGTGCGACTCGCCGACGAGGCCGGCGTTTTGGGCGAATGTTCGGATGGGCAAAAGGTCCTCCTCTCAACCCTCACGGAGTTCTACATAGAAGCACGATACCCTGGGGATAGGGCGGAGCTGTCCATAAGGTGCGATAGGGACTTCGCGCGCACGATTCTAGATGATACCAGGGAGATGGTCGCGTGGCTCGAGAATCAGTTGAAAGGCTCATAAGACAGTACGTGGAGACACTTCGCCAGCACAACATCAGAGTTGCTCGGGCCATCCTGTTTGGATCCCACGCTCGCGGGGAGGCAGATGGCGAGAGCGACATCGATGTAGCTATCATCTCCCCGGACTTCGGACGTGACCGCTTCAAGGAGGCAGTGCGACTCAAACTCCTCACAGAGCACGTTGATACCAACATCTCGCCGCGTCCGTATTCCCCAAAGGAGGTCGATGAGAGCGTCCGCGGCACGTTCCTGCACGACGAAATCCTCGCCAAAGGGAAAGTAGTCTATTCGGCGCAGGACGGACATGCGCAAACGCAGACGTGAGGAACGGGCCGGAGAGATGACGGCGTCGTCAGCGGAGGCTCGGGTCGATGTTCGCTGTATCAGGCGCGATGTTCACGAACACCAGCTCGGCCCGCTCATAGAGGATGCAGTTTCTGGAGGCGATGAAGCTGAGCGGAGCGTCTTGAAGCTATACCGCGAACGTGTGCAGGAACATTGTCCTGATCGAAGTCATCCGCTCGAAAGCGCTGTTGTCGTAATCCTCCCAGTCTCCCACTACGGATAGGTCGGGGAGGACCCGGATCGCGTACCACCACTCCGCAATGGCGATGTGGTCCAGGATCTCGAGGATCGTTCTCTTGCCTTCCACAAGACGCAGATTGAGCGCCGCCTCGCGGTTGCGCAGCCTTTCTATGAGGCAGAGGAGATCCTCCCGGCTGAAACCAAGGAGCTTCTGGGTAAGGTCCACCTCATGGTCGGTGTACGGGTTTGCGTCCCAGGTGAAAAAGCCCTCCGAATCGCACTCCAGTGCAGCTGGAAGACCGACCCCCTGTGATTGCCTCCACCAGCATACTTTCCCCGCTCATGTCCCTTGTGCCGGGATAGGCGCTGCCAGAGCGTCGTCTTCGAGCCTTCGTACACAGCGTGGGTGCCCACGCGCACCACCCGGGGTGTCCTGCCGTCCTCTCGCATCTCCCCGGGCTCAAAGAAGAAGTACACGCCCTGTGACGGCCAGCGCCAGCCTTCGCCGCCACCTCCTCCGCAAGCGCCCAGGCATCGGCAGCCTCCAAGCTTTAGCCGAAGGCGCTCGAGGACATCGTAGAACCTGTCCAGATCACGTGCGCGACTCATCTCATCCCCACGTCTCGAAGCCTCCTCCCGATCCCGCCTCGCGTCCACCGGGCATCCCAGGTCTTCCCCGGACGTTCTCGACAAGCTCGCGCGCCTGCGCGCCGGGCCTACCCTCGGCGGGCTCGCCCGCAGTGCGGAATTGGCTCATCACATCTCCACCAGCGCCCGCTCGAGGACGCCAGCGACGTAGTCGATCTCCTCGGCGGTAAGGTGGTTGTGGAACGGGATGACGATGCTCGTGCGCCCGGCGAGCTCAGTGACAGGAAAGTCGCCCTCCTTGAAGCCGAACTCGGCGCGGTAGAAGGGCTGCAGGTGGATGGGGGTGAAGTACGGGCGGCACCCGATCCCCGCCTCCTGGAAGCGCCGCATCACGTGGTCGCGCACGGCGGACGCGCGCTCAAGGAGTTGTCGCTCGCTGGATCGCTGCTCGGGGTGGTGGCGCTCGGGGGTGGGCTCCTCCCCGTTGACTTCGTCGGCGCGGACCCGGATCACATACACGAACCAGCTCGTGCACGTCACCCCGAGCGCAGCATACGTGCGGCAGGCGCACCCGGAACACCCCCGGCACCCTCGCAAGGCGATTCACATACATCGCCGCGACCCGCTCGCGCTTGGCGATGATCTCCTCGATGCGCGACACAGGAAGAATTGCCGTGGACGAGTCTAGGAGGCTTCCGGGAAATGGGCTCACCGATACAGTCTAGCCCGCCTAGGTCTTAGTAACTCGCGGCTATAGGGTTAACAATGCGGAATTCAGGGCAGGATGAGTACGAGGTGACAACGGGTGGGCCCCTTTATTCCTAGGCTGGCCTTCATTCAAAAGGCAGCTCTCGCGTACCCTTTGGGGCGCGAGCTGATGAGTAGGTTGAAGGCCGAAGACGTTGAGGTATCGGTTTACGAGAAGAAGATTCCGCTCTCGACCCAAAAGACCTTTGCGGAGCGGTTTTTCCTGTCCAAGCGAACAATGGTGGTCTTGGTATGGAAAAGACGGGACTTTCAGACTTGCAGGCCGTCGGCGCACTATCAGCTGCCCCTGGTCTCCGGGTGTCCGGGACTGTGCGAGTACTGTTACCTCAATACCAATCTCGGGCGAACCCCCTATGTCAAGGTATACGTAAATGTCG
>DUSX01000005.1 GCA_012842395.1 Bacillota bacterium | reverse complement strand
CAGCGTAAGCGTACTCGTTGTTGGCACTTATCGTGCGTTCCACCGTTTAACGAGGTCGGCGGGATCTCGGCTCGCTACCCCTGTCGTCACAGCTCCCCGTCGAAACCGTAACGCCCCCACAAACTTCGCGACAAGTGATGCTTGGCGACACCGGTATCACACCGAGTCGGTGCCCGAACCGACATAAGCAACCTTCGCCATTCGAGGCGACCTCGTCTCCGTCAGGCCCTCACCGCGTTTTTGGCCTCACCGGATTCTCTCTTTGATCGCACGGTCTGCCTCGCGCGCGAGGTCACGCCTCGCTGCGGCCTCGCGCTTATCGTAAAGCTTCTTACCCTTCGCCAAGGCCAGCTCGACCTTGGCGAGCCCTCTTTTCAGGTACACCTTGAGCGGCACAAGGGTGAAGCCGCGCTCCTGGGTCTTTCCTTGAAGCTTGCGGATCTCCTCCTTGTGCAGGAGGAGCTTTCGCGTGCGGAGGGGCTCATGGTTGAACCTGTTGCCGTGCTCGTACGGGCTTATGTTCATGTTATAGAGCAGGACCTCGCCGCCCTCCACCCTTGCGAAACTATCACGCAAGCTAACCATTCCGCGTCTCACCGATTGTATCTCCGTGCCGGTGAGGGCGATCCCTGCCTCGTACGTCTCGTGTATATGATAGTCATGGTACGCCTTGCGATTCGTGGCGACGATCTTGTGTTCCGGCAAAGCCCCTCACCTGCACGCCAATTATACCATGGCGCCAGGTCGCATTCAAGCGACGCCACGACCCGCGGGTGCGCCGAAGCCCATGCACAGCCCGCGCCCGCGCCCGCAACTAAAGGCCGAGTTCCCCCGCGATTCCTTGCATTGCGCGGAGGCCTATCTCGATGAACTCCTCAAGCGATAGACCCAGCTCGGAACAGCTTTTCATCTGGTCCCTGTTGGCACCGCGGGCGAACGATGATTCCTTGAACCTGTTCATCACGAAACCCACGTCGATTGCGGAAAGCTTCTTGGAGGGGTGGATGAGCGCCGCAGCTACCAGGAGCCCCGTGAGCGGATCAACCGCGTAAAGGGCCTTGTCCAACCGCGTTTCCCGCGGCAGCCCGTGGGCCTCGTTGTGAGCCTTCACGGCGTGCACCACATCATCCGGCAGACCCAGCTTCTCAAGCATTTCGCCACCAACAAGGCTGTGCCTATTGGGGTCATGAGCTGTCTCGTCGTAGTCGATATCATGGAGGAGCCCCGCGAGCGCCCACTTGTCCTGGTCCTCACCCAACCGCTCGGCCAAGGCCTTCATGACGGCCTCCGTTGCAAGCATGTGTTTGATGAGGTTCCTGGTCTTGACGTGCTCCTTCACCAAGTCGAGTGCCTCTTGCCGATCCATCATTCGCCTCGCATTCTCCTTCCTCTGCGGTTTGAGGGGAACTTGCTGAAGAAGTGCATGGCACCCATGCACTTCTTCAGCAGACTCTCTGGTCCTTGGATCCTGTCATCTCATCCGGCGTTGCCAGGCCGCATGACGACCGTGACCTCTGGACGACCTTCGCCGGTCGCCACCGCGCCGTCACGGTGACCGTCCGGCGCGCTGCCGCTGCCCTGTGCCGCCGCCCTGTGCGTCTAGCCCTGCGCTACAGCCGCGACGCACGCGCACCCAACACGCACGCGCTCGTTCAGCTAAACAAGCCCATGAGAAGCGCGTTCAACTTGATGATAAGCGGCGCGAAAACGAGGGCCACCACCGTCATGAGCTTGAGAAGGATGTTCATGGCTGGCGCCGCAGTGTCTTTGAAGGGGTCGCCGACAGTGTCGCCGATCACCGCCGCCGCATGGACCGGCGTTCCCTTGCCCCCGAGGTTCCCTGCTTCGATGTGTTTCTTTGCGTTGTCCCAGGCACCCCCGGCGTTCGCCAGCTGGATGGCCATCGGCACGCCAGTCGCGAGGGCCCCTGCAAGAAGCCCGCCAAGCGTGTCAACCCCGAGGATTATCCCCACAGCAAGAGGTATCGCGACCGCGAGGAGGCCCGGCACGACCATCTCACGAAGCGCGCCGGCAGTCGTTATGTCCACACACCTCGCGTAATCGGCGCGCGCCTTGCCCTCCATGAGGCCAGGAATCTCTTTGAATTGCCTGCGTACCTCCTCGACCACCTTGAAAGCGGTGCGCCCCACGGCCTCCATGGCCCCTGCTGCGAAGATGTACGGGACCATTGCCCCGATGAAGATGCCCGCCACCACCTTAGCGTTGAGAAGGTCCATCACGGAAAGATTCGCAGCTTGAATATACGCGAAGAACAGCGCCAACGCCGTCAACGCCGCCGAACCGATGGCGAACCCTTTTGCTATGGCGGCCGTGGTATTGCCTGCGGCATCGAGAGAATCAGTGATCTTCCTGACCTCGGCGGGCATATGCGCCATCTCCGCGATGCCGCCAGCATTATCGGATATCGGCCCGTAGGCGTCCACAGATACAGTCATACCCGCGATGGAGAGCATCCCGATGGCGGCCACGGCTATGCCATAGAAGCCTGCAGCCTTGAAGGCCACAAGGATGGCGATGGCCACGAAGACTAGCGGGAACACAGTGCTCCTCATGCTGAGTGCGAAGCCGCTGATGATGTTGGTTGCAGGGCCCGTGAGGCATGTCTTCGCAAGCTCCGCGACGGACTTGCCGGACGTGTAGATCTCCGCCACCTGTCCGATGACAATGCCCGAGACAAGCCCCAGCAAAGCGGCCCAGAACACGCTGAGCTCACCGTAATAGAACCTGCTCAAGAGGAATGTGCCGATGACGACCAGCACCGCGCTGGCAAACGTGCCCCTGCGCAGCGCCGCGCCCGGGTCCCCGCCGGTCTCCCCCATCCTTACGAAGAACGTCGCGATTATCGAGGCCACGATCCCGACTGCCGCAAGCCCCAGCGAGAATATGATGCCCTTGAGCTTGGCCTCGGGGGTCGGGAGAGTCGCAACAGCGATCACCATGGCTGACACTATGGAGCCCACGTACGACTCATAGAGGTCGGCGCCCATGCCGGCCACGTCTCCCACGTTGTCTCCAACGAGGTCTGCGATGACCGCCGGGTTGCGCGGATCATCTTCGGGAATGCCTTTCTCCACCTTGCCCACGAGGTCCGCACCGACGTCAGCGGCTTTCGTGTAGATCCCCCCGCCGACCCTCGCGAACAGCGCAACGAAGCTCGCGCCCATGCTGAAGCCGGCGATAAGGTCCGTCGCCGCGAACATATCCATGCCCGGGAGCCTGGAGAATACGTAGTACACGAGTGACAGCGCAAAAAGCCCGATGCCCACCACGTACATACCCATGACCGCGCCGCCGGGGAACGCCACGCGCAGCGCGTTGTTGAAGCCCTTCGTTGCTGCCTGGGCGGTCCTGGCGTTAGCCCTCGTCGATATCTGCATCCCGACGAACCCAGCGGAAATCGAGGCACCCGCGCCAAGCACGAACGCCACCGCCGTATAGGGGCTTACGCCGATCGCCAGGATGACGAACACTATCGCGAGGAAGACGAGCACCACGCTGTATTCGCGCTTGAGGAACGCCATGGCGCCTTCGTGAATGGCCCCCGAGAGCTCTCTCATCGTGGCGTTACCAGGATCTTTCGAGAGGACGTTAGAAACGAGATAACCGACGAACGCTAGGCCAAGAGCACCCGCAAGTGTTGCATACAATATGGACGACGTGCCAACGACCGGCATTTCCTCTCACCTCTCGAAGAATTGCATCATCTCAGCCGCGTCACGCATCTCCGTCGTACCTGCCCGCGCACGCGTGCTGCGTGGCCGAAAAGAAAAAGACGAAGCCCACGCGGCGTACATGCGGTGCCGGGCCGAGGCTTCTTCTATCTAACGACGGTGAGCAGCACCGACGACGCGAGAAAGACCACTGCGACAACCGTCGTGATCTTGCTCAGGAGGTCCTCCCAGCCCTTGTTCTTCGCGAAGAAGAGCTGCCCGCCGCCACCGATGGATCCGAGCCCCTCGCCCTTGCTGGACTGGAGGAGCACAACAACGATGAGGGCGATCGACACGATGAACTGGAAGACTATGAGTGCCGTCCGCAAAGCCTGCCACCCCCCATGCTGCCCGCTTACGAAAGACTCCATAACGAACCAGGACTCATTTTAGCACACCGCCTGGGAGGTGGCAAGCTTACGCCGGGTCACCCGGCCATCCGGCCACCCGGTTCCCGAGACCGCCGTCCACCCGGCCGCTCGCCCCCACGTAGCTACCCGGCCGCGCAGCCGCGCCGCAGCAAGAGGGCGATGCCCTCGTTCTCAGACCCGGAAGGCTCCCCGACCCGCAAACATGCCGGTTTCGTCCAGCATGTCCTCGATCCGGAGCAGCTCGTTGTACTTCGCCACCCTATCCGTGCGTGACGGAGCACCCGTTTTTATCTGGCCGCTGTTCGTGGCGACGGCGATATGAGCGATCGTGACATCCTCCGTCTCTCCGGACCGGTGCGATATCACCGCCGTGTACCCAGCCCGGTGGGCCATCTCGATGGCCGCCAGTGTCTCCGTGAGGGTTCCGATCTGGTTCACCTTGATGAGCACCGAGTTTGCAACGCCTGACTTGATCCCACGTTCTATCCGCTCAGTGTTCGTCACAAACAGGTCGTCGCCCACGATCTGGACTTTCTTGCCGAGCGTATCCGTGAGCAGCTTCCAGCCGTCCCAATCATCCTCGGCGAGCCCGTCTTCGATGGATATGATCGGGTACCTCTCGACGAGCCGCTTCAGGTAGTCGACCATTTCAGCGGTGGTCCGCTTCGTGCCCTCGCCCGCGAACACGTATGCGCCGTCTTTGTACATCTCACTCGCCGCGGGGTCCAGCGCAATGAGCACATCCTCCCCCGGCCTGTAACCCGCCATCTCGATGGCTTTCACGATGAGCTCAAGCGCCTCTTCGTTGGACCCAAGATTCGGGGCAATGCCGCCCTCGTCTCCGACCGCCGTGCCCATTCCCTTCTTCTTCACGACGTTGCGGAGGTTGTGGAAAACCTCGGCGCCCATGCGGAGCGCCTCCGCGAACGTCACGCCGCCCACCGGCGCTATCATGAACTCCTGGATATCCACGTTGTTGTCCGCGTGTTTGCCGCCGTTAAGGATGTTCATGAGCGGCACGGGAAGCACGTGCGCGCCGGTGCCCCCGATATACCGGTAAAGCGGAAGCCCGAGCGATTCCGCCGCCGCCTTCGCACATGCGAGAGACACTGCAAGGATGGCGTTTGCTCCCAGCTTCTCTTTGTTAGGCGTGCCATCGAGCTCGAGCATGATGTTGTCGATCTCCATCTGCTCGGTGGCATCCATCCCCTCCAGCTCGGGGCCGATGGTCTCGTTAACGTTCTCCACGGCCTTCCGGACACCCTTGCCGAGGTACCTTTTCTCATCCCCGTCGCGCAGCTCGAGCGCCTCATGAGTCCCCGTGGATGCCCCTGACGGCACCGCAGCCCTTCCGACGGTGCCGTCGGCGAGGGTCACTTCCGCCTCCACAGTGGGATTGCCCCGGGAATCAAGGATCTCCCGCGCGTACACGTCAACGATCGTAGTCATCGAGACACCTCTCTCTCCGCTGCGTAAGCTGACATTCCGAGCTTACGCCCCCAAGCTTACTTGGACTTGACGATCGCCGCGAAGCTCGCGGCGTCGAGGCTCGCGCCGCCCACGAGCGCACCGTCTATGTCCGGCTGCCCGAGGAAGTCCGCGATGTTCTGCGGCTTCACGCTGCCGCCGTACTGGATGCGAACCTCTTGCGCGATCCTCTCGTTGAACACCTCGGCCACAGACTGTCTGATGAGATGGATCACCCGGTTCGCCTCGTCCGCCGAAGCGTTCCGGCCCGTTCCGATGGCCCAGACCGGCTCGTAAGCGATGACGATTCTCTCGGCGCCGTTCGTCTTCACTCCGCTCAATGCGGCTTTGGTTTGGCGGACGACCACTTCCTCGGTTTTCCCTGCGTCGCGCTGCTCAAGCGTCTCGCCCACGCAGATTATGGGAAGGAGCCCGTTCGCCAAGGCCGACTTGACTTTTCTGTTCACGCCCTCGTCGGTCTCACCGAAGTAGGTCCTGCGCTCCGAGTGACCCAGGATGACATACGTGCACCCCAGGTTCCGCAGCATAAGAGGGGATATCTCGCCCGTGAACGCGCCTTCCTCTTCCCAATACATGTTCTGCGCCCCAAGCTCGATGTTGCTGCCGCGGAGCGCCTCCCTCACCGCGTCGAGGGCCGTGAAAGGAGGGCATACCACGACTTCCACGTCCCCCACATCGGCGAGCATTTCCTTGAGATCACCGACGAGGTCGACCGCCTCATCGCGGGTTTTGTTCATCTTCCAGTTGCCTGCGATTATCCGTCGCCGCAATCCTCTCACCTCCGCACTTGCGCGCCGTCACGCCGGGTCCCCACACCAGGTGCCGCCCACCCGAAGGAGCTCCAGACGCGCTTCCCGCCGCACGCTCACGCCTTGTCCTTGAGCACCGCCACGCCTGGCAGCTCCTTGCCCTCGAGGAATTCGAGCGATGCTCCTCCTCCCGTGGAAACGTGCGTCACTTTGTCGGCGAAGCCCATCTCCTCGAGCGCTGCGGCTGAATCTCCGCCCCCGACTATCGTGACAGCCTTCGACTCGGCGAGGGCCTTCGCCACGCCTCGGGTACCCTCCGCAAACGGCTTCATTTCGAACACGCCCATGGGTCCGTTCCAGACGACCGTCCTTGCGCCAGCGATCTCTTTGGCGAACCTCTGCACCGTCTCGGGACCGATGTCCAGCGCTTGCCAGTCCGGTGGAATCTGGTCCACTGGCACCACCCGGGTCCTCGCGTCCTCGGCAAAGCGGTCCGCGATGACCACGTCGGACGGGAGCATGAACCTCACTCCCCTTGCCTTGGCTTTATCCATGAGTTCCCGCGCAAGGTCGATCTTGTCTGCCTCGAGGATGGACTGCCCTACTTCGAACCCTTGAGCTTTGAGGAACGTGTACGCCATTCCTCCGCCGATCATGAGAGTGTCGACTTTGTCGAGGAGGTTACGCACGACGCCCACCTTGTCCTTGACCTTGGCTCCCCCCAAGATAGCCACAAAGGGCCTCTCCGGGTCGGCGAGCGCCTTGCCCATGACCTCGATCTCCTTTTCCATCAGGAAACCGGCGACCGCGGGCAGGAACCTGGCCACGCCCGCAGTGGATGCGTGCGCGCGGTGGGCGGTCCCGAACGCGTCATTCACGTAGATGTCTGCGAGATCCGCAAGGGCTTTCGCAAAGCCCTCGTCGTTTGCCTCCTCCTCAGCGTGGAACCTGAGGTTCTCGAGAAGCACCACGTCTCCGTCGCGCATCGCCACGACCGCGGCCTTGACCTCGTCACCGACGCACTCATTCAGCTTGAGCACGGGCTTCCCGAGGAGCTCCGAAAGTCTCCTCGCCACGGGGTCCATCCTGAACTCGTCCGTGGGTTTCCCCTTGGGGCGCCCCAGATGCGACGCCAGTATCACCCTGGCGCCGTGGTCCACCAGGTACCTGATAGTCGGCAGCGCCGCCTTGATCCGGGTGTCGTCGGTGATCTCCCGCTCGGCGTTCATCGGGACGTTGAAGTCCACCCTCACAAGCACCCGCTTGCCTTTTACATCGACGTCTCTTACCGTAGCCTTCGCCACGTTCCGTCACCCCTTTCCGCGGGTCCGCCCGGGCGGCGGTCAGGCGGGCCGGCGCGTCCGGGAGCCTAGCCCGCTGACCCGCCCACCCGGTGCCGCCATGCTGCGCACACCGTCGAAGGCACGAATCTATGCGCCAATGCGCCAATGCCTTACGGCGCCTGTCTATAGCCCTCTCCCGGCCACATAGGCGGCAAGGTCTACCACTCTCTTCGAGTAAGCCCACTCGTTGTCGTACCACGCTATAACCTTGACCATGGTCCCGTCCATGACCATCGTGGACAGCGCGTCGACGATCGCCGAGTGCGGATCGCCATTGAAGTCTCTCGAGACGAGCGGTTCCTCGGTATAAGCGAGGATCCCTGCAAGCGGGCCTTCCGCCGCCGCCTTGAGAGCCGCGTTCACTTCCTCGACGCTCGTGGGCTTCACTACGTCTGCCACGAGGTCCACCACGGACACATTCGGCGTGGGAACTCGCATCGCGAAGCCGTTCAGCTTGCCGTTGAGCTCCGGGAGCACCTTGCCCACGGCCTTCGCCGCGCCGGTCGTGGTGGGGATGATGGACATGCCCGCCGCACGCGCACGCCTGAGGTCCTTGTGCATGAGGTCCAGGGTCCGCTGGTCATTGGTGTACGAGTGGACCGTGGTCATGAGCCCTCTTGTGATGGTGAACTTCTCGTGTACCACCTTCGCCACGGGCGCGAGGCAGTTGGTAGTGCAGGACGCATTGGAGATTATGTTGTGCTTCGCCGGGTCGTAGCTCGCCTGGTTGACGCCCATCACGATGGTGATGTCCTCGCCCTTGGCGGGAGCGGTGATGATGACCTTCTTAGCGCCACCCTTGAGGTGACCCGCAGCTTTCTCGGCATTGGTGAACACGCCCGTGGACTCGATGACTATGTCTACACCCAGGTCCCCCCACGGTATCGCGGCAGGGTCCTTTTCCGAGAGCACCTTGACGGACTTCCCGTTGACGACGATCTCGCCGTCCTTCGCCTCCACGCTCCCACGGAAAGTCCCGTGCACCGAATCGTACTTCAGAAGATGAGCGTTGGTCTTGGCGTCGGCCAGGTCGTTCACGGCCACGACATCGATGGCCGGGTTCTCCAGCGCAGCTCGATACACGATCCGTCCTATCCTTCCGAAACCGTTGATTCCGACTTTGACTGCCATTTTCCTTCTCCTCCCTATACGTTCCCGTCTCCTGTTAACGTGTTTTTCGTTTATGCCTCGAGTTCGAGCATCTTCCGGGCTGCCGCTTCGTCCGTCACGAGCGCCTCGCGGCTTTGCTGTCTCATGACGGCCAGAACCGCCCGCGCCTTCTTGGCCCCGCCGGCTACCGCTATCAGCTTCTTCCCGGCGAGGTCCTCGGGCCGAATACCCATGCTCGGGGTGTAGTAGACCATCTTGCCATCGCTATCGAAGTAATACCCGAACATCTCCGCCACGGCACCACGCGAGGTGAGGATCTCCAGGGCCTCCCCGGTGATGCCGCGCCTCTTCGCCATCTCCTCGAGGGTCCCTACGCCGTGCACGACGATTCGGGCCTTTCGTATGAGGTCCAGGACCTCCTTGATGCGAGGTTCGTCCACGATCCGCGATATGGTCTCTGGATGAAGGTCGTCGGGCACGTTGAGAACCCTGTAAGCGCCCCCCATGCGCTTCGCCATGGTCACTGCTATGGTGTCTGCTTGCGTCTCGACCTCCTCTCCGAGACTACCCCTGGCGGGAACCACGGTGATCCCCTTGGGCCACCCGGACGGAACGAGCGCCGCCGCCACCTCTGCCATGGTAGTGCCGCCTCCGGCAGCGACGATATCGCCCTCCTGGACGATGTCCCGCAGGATACGGACCACTGCCCTTCCCATCTCCTTCTTGACGGTGGGATCGCGCCCCGAATCGCCCGCCACCACCACGACCTTCGCGATGGGCAGCCGCTCCATGAGCCCTTGCTCAAGCCTGGCAAACCCGCGGAGCTCGCGCACATAGTCTCCGAGGTCAGCAAAGGTGCGCTCGCCTTCGGGCGTAAGGCTCACGCCTGAAGGGCCCACGGTGACGAGGCCTTGCTGCCTCAGGAACTCGAGCTCACCCCTTATAGTGCGCTCCTTCTCCGCGAGCCGCGACGAAAGGGTGCGTCTGCCCACGGGCTGAGAGAAATGGATATGACGGAGCATCGAGTACCTGATGTCGATGAGCTCCCCGACCTCAGGGGCGATCTTCCGTTGCAGGCTTACAAACCTGTCGACATCGTGCGTCCCCATCGCTCTCCTCGTTGCCCTGCCGAGACCTCACTACGCCGCAAGGTCTGTTGCGCCCGCACAGTCCGCGGGCCTGCAGCGCCATCACAGGCGCGGCTGCCACATACTGACAGGCAAGCGGGACGCCAGGCGACCCGGCGGAGGCAGTACTGTCCCACCAAGGCAAAAATAAAAAGTCCCATCGTCCTCTTTATTTTATTCTTCGCCGCTGGGAAAAATCCTTCCCCGCGGCGCGCCAAATCGCGATCAAAACCTTCTGCGCTGTTTGGACGCGGGGATCATCTCCTCCTCGCGGTACTTGGCCACGGTTCGTCGCGATATGAGGATTCCCTGCGCCCGGAGCCTGTCGGCTATCGCCTGGTCGCTCAGGGGATCCCTCGGGTCTTCGGACTCGATGAGCTCGCGGATCATCCTCTTGATGCTCTCGCTGGAAGCCGAATCACCGCCGACCGTCTGGACCCCGCTCGCGAAAAAGAACCTCATCTCGTACACGCCCCGCGGAGTCTGCATGTACTTCCCAGCGGTCGCCCGGCTCACCGTGGACTCATGCACCCCGATCTCGTCTGCGACCTCTTTCAACGTAAGCGGCCTGAGGTGCTTGATGCCTTTGTCGAAGAAGTCCCTCTGAAACCTGACGATGCATTCAGCGACCTTATAAAGCGTCTGCCTCCGCTGCTCGATGCTGCGTATGAGCCACATCGCGGAGTTCAGCTTCGACTTTACGAACTCCACGGCGCTCGACTCCTGGCCAGGCCTTCTCAGCATGTCGCGGTACGTTGGATTGATGGTAAGGCGCGGGGCCGACACGTCGTTCACCACGATCACGTAGTCATCGCCGGCCTTTTCGACGGTCACGTCGGGCACGATGTAACCCGCGGGCCGTTCTCCCGAGAACTCGCGGCCGGGCTTCGGGTCGAGCGTCTTGATGATGTCGCACGCCCTCTGAATCTCGGGGACCGCCCTCTGGAGACGTTGCGCTATCTTGGCCAGCCTTCCGGCGGCCACATCATCGAGGTAGTAACGGATGAGCACGGACGCGAGGCCACGCTCGTCTTCGGAGATGTCAAGCGTATCGAGCTGAATAAGCAGGCATTCCTCGAGGCTCCGCGCCCCCACCCCGGTCGGCTCGAAGCCTTGTACCACCTTGAGCACGCGCTCGACCCGCTCAGGGCTCACGCCAGCCATAGCGGCTATTTCAGAGACCTCCATCCGGAGGTAACCGTCGTCGTCGATCCCCCCGATGATGAGGCTTCCGATCCTCACGCCCTCATCGTCTAGTGGCGCCAGGCGAAGCTGGAACATGAGGTGCTCTTGGAACGACTCCTGATGGCCCACGTACGACTCGTACGAAAGCTCTCTCTCGTCATGTCTCTCCCTGGGTGCCACGTATCCCAGGTCGCTCGCGTCGTCGAAGTAGTTCTGCCAGTCGATGTCCGGCCCGTCCGGATCGGGACCGGCCTTCGTCTCAGACAGCTCCGGAGAGCCGTCCTCCCCGGTGCCCGTCGCGCCACCACGGTCGACGGGCGCATCGGTGCGCGGCTCCCCGGCGGTGCCGATGCCAGCGTCAGCAGCAGATGGCTCAGAGCCGTCGGCATCGGCGAACTCAAGCACCGGGTTCTCGAGCATCTCGGTCTCGATGTACTCTTGAAGCTCCGTCCAGGGCAACTGGAGGACGGTTATGGCCTGTCGAAGCTCGGGGGTTACGATGAGCTTCTGGACTTGCTTGAGGCTCATTTCATAACCCATCCTCACTGCCCCGTTCACCTCCTGCCTCTCCCGATACTAAGATATTCGCGCCGACGCTGCGATCTCCTCTGTCACCGGCCTCGGCCCGCCGCGCGAGGCTCAGCAACCTCCTCATGCGATGGTTCGCCGCCGACTTGGTTATGGGAGGAGCCGCCATCTCACCGAGCTCCTTCAGGCTTGCCTCCGGGTGTTCCATCCGAAGCCTCGCGATCTCACGAAGCCCCGGGGGCAAGCACGCCATGCCGGAGCGCTCGAGGAACATCTTTATGGTCTCAGCTTGGGCGAGCCCGGCATCAACCGCCTTCCCCACGTTGGCGGTATCGCAGTTGACCACCCGGTTCACGTCGCCGCGCACACCGCGCATCACGCGCACGCTCTCGAGCGCGATCACGGACGAATGTGCGCCGGTGACCCTCAAGAGCTGAGCGACGTCGTCCCCGTCCTTGACGTAAACCATAAAGCCTCTTCTGTGCTTTGACACCCTGGCCGCGACGCCAAAGGAACTCGCGATGCGCGCAAGCCCCCTCGCGAGCTGCTCCGCGTCGGTCATCATCTCCATGTGGTACGCCCTCTCAGGATCCTGGACGTAACCGCGCGCAAGGAAGGCCCCTCGCAGATAGGCCCTGCGGCAGCACTGCTTCGAGAGGAGGCTCCAGGGCACCCCGGGCCTCATCGCCTCCTGCCCCCGGCTGCGCGGCCTCTCCAGGATCACGCCCATCTCGCACAGAGCCGCGCGAGTCTTCATGTCGTAGGGAAGCGAGACCACGTAAAGGTGACCTGGGGAACGCCCCTTCCGTCTCGAAGCTTTCACAGACGGCCTCAGATCGAAGAGGTCGCGCGCAAGCCCCACCATCCTCCGGGCGAGCGCCGCGTTCTCTGTGACCATCTCGAAAACGGCACCGTCCCCAGGCTGGTTACGGTCGGAGAAGCGGCCCGTCATGCGGGCGATGGCCGAGAACTCGGCGAGCAAGCAACACTTGCTGCCTGCGCTGAACCGCGCGAGTTCCTCTTTGGTCGTGGCGGAAAACATGCACCATCCCACCTGTTTCGATTGTATCACAGCCGAGCGGGACGCGCTGTGGTAATAACCGATGCGCCTGCCAGAATAGTCTTACCGTGAGACTAAGCATACCGCCAGGAGACTGTCGAGCTTCCCCAGTACCTACCAGTTTGGCCTGGCACGGCGACCGTGTTGCGCGGTTTAGGTGAGCCGTGTTGCCGCAATGTGGGAAAGACCAACAGCCTCCACTAGAAGTTCGCGCTATCTTTCGGCTCGGCGCGGGGGTCCTGCTCAAGGCTATCGGTGTTGCCCTGCGGGGATGGTGCGCTTGCGGCGCGCGTCGTTCGAATTCGGCCGCGAGCCAGCCAAATCCTCCACGCCCCGTTGTGCATCCACCGGCAACCCTAGCGCCGTCAAGAAAGGAGACGAAACGAAAACCTATGGCGCCATGCCTAGACCGGGCCGGGAGGTGGATCCAGTGGTAAATGCCGTATGGTTGTTTCTGATAGCGGTGGGAGTGGTCACGGGCTTCCTTACGGGGACTTCCGACGAAGTCACGCGCGCGGCCCTGGAGTCGGCGGGCTCAGCAGTCACGCTCTCGTTCGGCCTGATAGGTGCGATGGCTCTATGGTGCGGCATCATGAGGATCGCCGAGGAGGCCGGCATCGCGCGCGCGCTCGCCAGGGCCGTCGCCCCCGTAGCGAAGGTCCTCTTCCCGTCGATCCCGGAGAGGCATCCCGCTGTCGCCGCCGTGGCCATGAGCATCACCGCCAACCTTCTCGGAATGGGAAACGCCGCGACTCCTCTTGGGATCAAGGCTATGGAGGAACTCGCGGCACTTGCGGGCCACACCGATGAGGCGACCGACGCCATGTGCACTTTCGTGGCGATGTGCACGGCCGGAATCACGCTCGTGCCCACGACCATCATCGCCATCAGGGCCGAGTTCGGCTCCAGGAGCCCCGCGGAGGTGGTAGCGCCGATCATCCTCGTGAATCTCCTGGCGACCGCCGTCGCGCTCATCGCCGACAGGTTTTTCAGGCCCGCCTCACGGAGAAGGAGGACGTGAAGCCCACGCAGGTCTCTCGGCACACCCACCAGCTTGCCCATGTGGCCGGAGGAGGCGGAAGGATGTTCGTCAAGGCGGTCACAGCCGCGTCCGATGCAGTGATCCCCTTCATGATCTTGGCGATATGCCTCGTAGGGCACCTCAGAGGCGTGAGAGTGTACGAAACGTTCGTTGCCGGAGCTAAGGAGGGCTTCACTACTGCGGTGCGCCTCATCCCGTTCCTCGTTGCCATGTTCGTAGCCATCGGCATGTTCAGGGCATCCGGCGCGCTAGCCGTCGTGACGTCCGCCCTGTCGCCCGTCGCCCACCTCGTCGGCATGCCCGAGGAGCTCCTGCCCCTCGCGCTCATCCGCCCTCTGTCGGGCAGCGGTGCGCTGGAGGTCGCCACGAATCTCATCAAGACCTTCGGCCCGGACTCGGTCATAGGCAGGATGGCCTCGACCATGCAGGCGAGCTCGGAAACCACGTTGTACGTGATAACGGTGTATTTCGGGGCCATAGGAATAAAAAGAACCCGCCACACGCTTGCGGCAGGCCTCCTCGCGGACTTCGTTGCTTTCCTTTCATCGGTCGCCATCTGGCGCCTTGTCATGGGGCTTGCATCGTGAGCCAAGGGCTCGTCGCGGCAATCGGCAATCGCCCTTCCGCCTCGAGCTCGCCGCCCCAGGCTTCTGAGTGGAGGTGCGAAAATGCTTCCGGTTATCGGGCCGGGTTGCCGGTGGTTGCACGAGGGGTGTCAAAATCCGGCCACTAGCCCGAGTGGTCGGATTTTGTCAAGGCGCCCCGCTTGGGGCGCCGTCCCCGAGTGCAACACCGTCAACCTCGGCAATTGCTGGAAACAAGGCAAAGACTAACGCACCCGCACTTAGGGCCTGGTAGCCGCGAACATCCTTGGCTTACGCCCGGGCACGCTCTCAAGACAAAGCCCTGAGCGCACGCCCCCTTTCGCGGCGGGCTGTCCTTGCCGAGGCCCTGGCCTCGACCACCAACCTGATTATGGCGCGGGCAAGCCTGTCCGGGTCATGCCTCGCGTAGTCCAGGGCGGATATCAGGTCCCCCTCCACCACCGAGACTCCGAGCGCCCTCAGCGCATCGCTGTCGGCTGCAACCGGGAAAGCGCCTTCGGCCCGGTACCTTTCCGCGAGCTTCGGCGGCACCTCGCCCGTGTTCACCACAACGACGTCCACTATCCCGCGGCCGACGTGCTCAAAGAGGGCCTTGAGGTGGTCCGACGCCGAGAACCCGTCGGTCTCACCGGGCTCGGTCATGACGTTACATACATAAACCTTAAGCGCGTCGCTCCGGCGAATAGCCTCGGCGATCCCGGGCACGAGCAGGTTCGGCAACACACTTGTAAAGAGACTACCTGGTCCAAGCACTATCGCCTCGGCGCCGGCTATCGCCTCCACCGCCTCTGGAAGCGCCGCGGGATCCCTGGGTTTCAGAAAAACCCGCTTTATCGGGGCCCCGCATGTCGAAAGCGTAGACTCGCCCTCCACAACGGCGCCGCCTTCGAACTCCGCGGCAAGCACCACATCCTCGAGGGTGGAGGGGAGCACTCGCCCCCTCACGGCCAACACGCGGCTGGACTCCTTCACGGCTTGCTCGAAGTCGCCGGTGATAGCGGACATCGTCGCTATGAAGAGGTTGCCAAACGTATGGCCCCCGAGGCCGGTCGGATCGCCCTCGGGAAACCTGTACTGGAACAGACGCGCCATCAGCGGCTCGGAGTCGGCGAGCGCCACCAGGCAGTTGCGGATGTCTCCGGGGGGCAGCACCCCCATCTCCTTGCGCAGCCTCCCGGAGCTCCCGCCGTCATCGGCGACGGTGACTATGGCGGTCACGTTGCTCGTGAACTCCTTGACCCCGCGGAGCAATGTTGAAAGCCCGGTTCCGCCCCCCACCACGACTATCCTCGGCCCCTTGCCAAGCTGTCGCTCGCGCTGCACGAGCTCGGCGATATGGTTTTCGGCGCCAGGCAAGAGCGCTGCCACTATGGACCGAATCACCGCGCCCGCGGCGAAGATCATCATGGCTATTCCCCCGACGGTTGCGACGGCTCCAACCACAATCGCGGGAATCCGCGAGGACGGCCCGGCGCCGGGTCCTGCAAGCCACGCGACCCAGCGGTGCAGAAGGCCAGCGGCTCCGCCGCCCAAAAGCGTGACTCCGCCCGCTACGAGAAGAGCCGCGCCGAAGGCAAAGGCCAGGAGCCACCTTTTCACTCTCATCCCCGGGTACAACCATCGCAAGGTTTTCACGTGTCGCTCACGCCTCTCACTTCGCTCCAAATTGCCTCACCATTTCATTCCGCGACCCTGTCCTGGATGTCCTTGTCGCGGTACTCCACGGAAACGTTGTACCCCCGTTCCCCCAGAAAACCCGCGAGGCGGTCCGCGATGGCCACTGAACGGTGCTTGCCCCCGGTACAGCCGATGCCCACAACCAGCTGCGTCTTCCCTTCTTTCACATAGTGCGGCAGCAGGAACGCCATGAAGTCGAAGAGTTTCTGAAGGAACCTCCGCGTCACGGGGGACTGGAACACGTATTCCCTCACCGGCTCAGCCTCACCCGTGAGGTGCCGCAGGGATTCCACGTAGTGCGGGTTCGGCAGGAACCTCACGTCGAAAACGAGGTCCGCATCCATCGGGATCCCATACTTGAACCCGAATGCCACCACGATCACATCGAGCCGTTCCTTTCGGGATGCGCGGGCGAACGCGTTCATTATGCGCTCCCGCAGCTGGCGCGGAGGAAGGGCCGTCGTATCGATGATGCGCGTCGCCCTCGACCGGATCTCCTCCAGCCTGCGACGCTCCTCTTCTATGCCCTCAAGGACTCCTCCCTCGCCCGAGAGCGGATGGCGCCGTCGGGTCTCCTTGAACCTCCGGACGAGCACCTCGTCGGACGCCTCGAGAAAGAGGATCTCGTACGTCACTCCCATTTCCTCAAGCGCATCGAGGGCGCTGGAAAGCCTATCGAAGAACTCGCGGCTCCTTATGTCAACCACCAAAGCTATGTTATTTATCTTGCCGTCCGACTGTGCCACGAGTTCAGCGAATTTCGGGATGAGAGTGGGTGGAAGGTTGTCAACGCAGAAAAAGCCCATGTCCTCGAAAGCCCGAACGGCTTCGCTTTTCCCCGCGCCCGAAAGGCCGGTGATGATCACGAATCGCTCTTCACTCAAAGCCCGTATCCTCCGGTTCCCCACCGTGCCTGGCGCCCGCCGCCTACACACGCACGTTGATGATCCTCTCAGGGTCGATGCCCGCGCCTATCGCGACCTCCAGCGCACGTCCGAAGTCACCTACCTCATCTGGCGCATGGGCATCGCTGCCTATGCAAAAGTTGACCCCTTGACGCGCCGCGGCCTTCATGAACTCGGCATCGAGATTGGCGTGCCTCGCGTTGATCTCGAGGGCCGTCCCGACCCTGGCGCACTCCCTCGCAAGCTCCTCCGTGTCTATGGAGACGTGGAGGCCCGGGTGGGTCACCACGTCCACCCTGTTCTTCCTTACGGCCTCCACCAGAGCCTTGGTATTGTCGATCCTCGCCCGCTCGGCGAGACGGCGGCTCCAGCGTGCCGCGTGATTGCGACCGAACAGCCTCCACCAGTCTCGCACGGTCCGCGCCCGGACCATGAGGTGATAGCCAACGAGCACTACATCAAGGCGCTTGAGCACGTCGGCAGGAACGTCGAGCCCACCGTCGGAATCGATGAGATTCGCCTCCACACCCATGAGCACCTTGACTTCCGGAAATGCCTGCCTGGCCCTCTCGATCTCCCGAGCCATGTCATCGAATGTGGCGAGGCTCCTTATGCCCACGCCAAACAGGTTCGCAGGGCCGTGATCGGTGATGGCCACGGCCTCGAGACCCTTGCGTGCCGCGACACGCACGTTGTCCATGACCGAGCCCTTGCCATGGCTGAATCTCGTGTGTGTGTGGTAGTCAGCGAATACCCTCATCAGTATACCATGGTCCGCGTTCCGGGGCCTGGAACGAACCCTTCCGGCGACGGCTCGAGCTGCGAGGCAGCCTCCTCGTCCAGGACGAGCGTGACATCAGGATGGAGCTGCAGCACCGAGCTGGGCACCATCTCGGTCACCGGCCCGTGCACGGTCTGCGCGATCACTGGCGCCTTCGCCGTGCCGCTCGCGAGGAGCAGGATGGACCTGCTGTTCATTATCGTTCGTATTCCCATGGATATCGCTTGCCGCGGCACGGCGTTCTCGTCGCCGCCGAAGAACACCGAATTGGCCTCTATGGTGCGCTTGGCCAGGAAAATCGACCGGGTGCGGGACCCAAACTCGGTCCTCGGCTCGTTGAACCCGATGTGGCCGTTCCTTCCCACGCCCAGGACCGCAAGGTCTATCCCTCCCGCGTTCTTTATCGCGCGTTCGTACGCCCGGCATTCCTCACGCACGTCGCTGGCAAGGCCGTTCGGTATGTAAATCCGGTCCGGCTGCACGTTCACGTGATCGAAGAACCTGCTGTTCATATAGTGATGAAAACTTGCCGGATGGTCCGGCGCGAGCCCGAGATACTCGTCAAGGTTGAACGTAGTAACCTCCGAGAAATCCAGCCCTTCCTCGCGGTGCATCCTTACGAGCTCCGCGTACAACCCGAACTGCGTCGCGCCCGTCGCGAGCGTGAGAACGCTCGCAGGTTTCCTGCGCACTTGTTCGGCCACGATCTTCGCGGCCTCCCGGCTCATCGTGTCGTAATCCTGCGCGACGATAACCACCATGAACGCGCACCCCCATCTATGTTTTCTCCACCCACGTTTCCAGCTAAACCCCCAAGTCCCGGCGCCCGGCTGGCGACAGAACAACACAAAGACGCGCGACTCCGGGCCCCGCGGAAAACCGGACCACGCCGAACGCACAGGCGGGTAGGCGGCGTTCACGCCTCCCCCCGATACACGACGGCGCCCCGGACGATGGTTGCCCGCACCTCGCCCGCTTCATCCATAAGAACGAGGTCGGCATCCTTGCCCTCCTCTATGCTGCCCTTACGGTCGTGCACCCCCGCTATCCTCGCAGGGACGGACGACGCCATCGCGACGGCCTGAGCCAGCGTCACCCCCAGGTCGGCCATTGCCCGCTTCACCGCCCTGTCAAGGGTGAGCGCGCTCCCGGCGAGGCCGCCGTCAGGAAGCCTGACCGCGCCCCCTTTGTAGACAACCCGCTGCCCGCCCAGCTCGTATTCGCCTTCCGGCATGCCGGCCGCCATCGTGGCGTCTGTAACAAGGGCCAGCCTGTCCGCCCCCTTGCATCGGTAGAGGATGGTCGCGGCGGCCGGGTGCAAGTGAAAACCGTCCAGGATGGCCTCGGTCGTGAGCTCGTCACACGCGAGCATCGCACCAGCCATGCCGGGGTTCCGATGATGGAGCCCGCGCATGGCGTTGAACGCATGCGTCACATGGGTTGCCCCCGACCTTACCGCGAGCATGGCTTCATCGAAGGATGCGAGGGAGTGCCCGAGGGATACTCTGACCCCGCGTCCAACCGCCGCTCGGATGAAGTCCGAAGCGCCTTCGAGCTCCGGAGCGACCGTGGTTATCCTCACAAGGCCGCCGGACTCCTCGATGAGCTTGTCCAGCTCGCGCACATCTGGAGGCCGAATCGCCTCGAGCGCCTGGGCGCCCCTGCTATCGGGGTTGACCCACGGGCCCTCCAGGTGGACTCCCAAGGCCTCAGCCCCGCCTGTGCCCCGCCGGACCGCGTCAGCCACCGCGTGCACCGCGTCCACAAGCTCACTGAACGGCGCTGCCATCGTCGTCGGGAAAATGGAGGTGGTCCCGTGCCGCGCGTGAGCCCGGCACATGGCGGACACGGCCTCGTACGTCCCCTCCAGCACGTCGTGCCCGCCTCCCCCGTGTGCGTGGATATCAACGAATCCGGGCACCACCGTGAGACCGGAGGCGTCGAGAACCTCATGACCCGCGGTGGACCAGTGCCTGGACTCACCATGTGACCCGACCTTTGTGATCCTCCCGTCTTGAATGACAAGAAATCCTGAAACCATTATACCTCGCGGCGTCAAGATGTCGGCGTTCCTTATGATCACCCGAGCACCCTCCTCCTGTCCCAACCCCGACGATCCGTTTCTCCTCCCCGCGTCACACGGGGCGGAAGAGCGAGTCCTCGATGTTCTCCACGACCCTGCCGGTGATCCGGGAGCCAGCCTCCTGGATACCCAGAAGATACGCCCCGACCACGGGCGGAAACCTCGCTTCCACGACCTCGCACGCCGGGCATGTCTTCGCTAGCTCCCTGACCAAGGCCCGTCTTACCAGCTCCCCAGCCCTGAATACCCCGCCCGATGTAACGCAGAGCACCGCCTCGCTCCCCATTCCGAGCTTCCTCACGACGCTGGCTGCCGCGGCCCCAAGCTCGGTGCCGGCTTTGCGCAGTATGCGCCGCGCCACGCGGTCGCCCTTGCGCGCAACCTCGGCCACCAGCACCGCCAGCCCGGCGATATCCGCTCTACCGAGGCCTTTCTGGTACACCAGCCCCACCAGGTCGTCCGGCGAAGTTATCTTGAAGTGCTGCAGGATCGCATCGCAAAGGGCCGTGGGCTCGCCCCGCCCATCGCTCGCCCTCATGACGGACGCGAGCGCCTGGCGACCGATGTCGTATGCGCTTCCCTCATCACCGAGGACGTATCCCCAGCCGCCCGCCCGTGCTCTTTCGCCCCGGGCGTTCACGCCGAACGCTATGGAGCCTGTCCCCGCTATCACGACGACCCCAGGTTGCCCCAGGGTGCCTCCGGCAAGGGCTATGACGGCGTCGTTGTCCACCACGACCTTGCCCGCCACGCCCGTCTCTTTCAAGAGCGCGCTCACTTCCTCGCGATCGCCCGGCCTTGCAACACCGGCCGCGCCCACGAAGAGAACGTCGAACGTCTCGTCCCCCGCGGGCAGCTGGGCCCGGGCCTTTGCCACGGCAGCGAGGATCTCGGCCCTCATTGCCTGCGGCCCGGAGACCTGAAGATTCGCCGGCCCCGCCCACGCCCGCGCGAGGACTTCACCGCGCTCGGTCCCAACCATGCAGTCTGTCTTGGTGCCACCTGCGTCTACCGCGACGATGAGTCCCATGCCGCTCCTCCCGCCCCATGCGCTTGCCGCATCTGCCTGCCCGGCGCGCGAGCTGCCAGTGATTGCCGCACGGGCTCTCCCGGAAAGGCCTCGCACGGACCGAAAGCCACGTCAAGAAAGGCAGGTCTTGTACGTTCCCCAAAGCGTGTCCCGGACAGCCGACGTTATCTCGACGCCCGCGAGGCCCAGGGCCGAAAGCACGGCACCCAACACGGGCGGGTCCTTGAGCAGGATAAACTCTGCCGCAGGGTATTCCTCCAGGACCAGTGCCTTCAGCGTATCCGTCATGATGGGATCATCGGCGTTCGCGAAGACCCCGCCCGAGAGCACGACCTTGACGGCCGTCGCGGGCGAGAAGAGCTTTCGGAGCGCCGCCAGCACAGCTATGGCGAGCTCCTCACCCACGGAGCGCAAGATATCGCGGGCCACCTCGTCGCCGCGCAGCGCAGCCTCGAATACCAGTGGCGCCAGAAAGGCCACCTGCACGCGCTCCTGGCCCGAGGACCCGGAATAGAACCTCTCGACGAGGTCGTCCAGGCGTTTGAGGTGGAGTTTCTCGCAGAGCATGTCATAGAGGACCGTAGGCTTGCCACGACCATCGTGGCCGCGCGTTGCCATCCGCACGGCAAGCATTCCTATGTAGTCCGCGCCGGCGCCGTCCCCGAACATGTACCCAAGCCCACCCACCTGCACTCTCACGCCCTCGCGGTTGAACCCGATGACGTTCGTGCCGGTGCCGCATATAGCGACCACGCCCACGCCGTCGTATGTGGCCGCCCTGAGCGCTATCGTTGCGTCGTTTTCCAGCCCCATGCGGGGCGCGGGGTTTACCTCGGATAGGAATCTCTCTATGATGGCGAAATCCGCTGGACGGTCGGCACCAGCCATTCCGTAGAATACAGCCTCGGCTTCTCTCGCCGCGACGCCCGCCGCGCCGAGCGCGGTCTCGACCGCCTTCCTAACCTGAGCTTTCGCAAATTCCACGCCAACAGCCTGGAAGTTGCCGGGCCCGGCTTTTCCAGCCCCCAGCACACGCCCCGTGACGTCGCTTACCAGCGCCACGGTCTTCGTGCCACCTGCGTCAACGCCCACCACGTGCTTCATCATTCGCCCCGCCTTGCCTCCAGTCCGGCCTTCTCTGAGGCCACCGCCCCAGCCCGCTCGCGGCTCCGTCCGTTCCGTCCATCGTTCTTGCCGTTCCAGCCGTTCCAGTTCCGCGCGAGCACCGGTGCCGGCACACGGGTTCTGAACGGCCCGTCCGCCAGGGCTTGCCAGTATTCCGGCCGGTCAGAGATGGCGTCATACGAGAACAGAACAACGCCCGCGGTCTTCATGGATCTCGCCGCTTCGACCCTTTCGATGCACCCCGCGGGGTCATCCAACATGTTGTACGCGCCGATGCCCGCGACCACACGTCCCCACCCGGAAGCCGCCCCGACCGCATCGCGCACCCGCCTGACAAAGATCTCCTCATCGGGCGCATACGCCATCGGGACCACGAAATCGACGATGTCCTGGTCAAGCCAGGTCTTCCAGTCTTGAAACGTCCGCTCGGCTGCGTCGGCCGCGTCAGGCAAGACGGCACATGACACCGCCACCCAAGGCTTCACGCGTTTGACATCCTGATAGACACGGCGCACGACCTCGGTGACCTGATCGCGGCGAAACGCGTCCCATTCCCCTTGCCCGAGGGCGGCGCGGTCGGACCCGGCGAGGTCGCGAAACGCGGCCTTTGCCTCGGCCCCATACCCGAACCTCGGGGACGGATACCTTATGTAGTCGAAGTGTACCCCGTCCACGTCGTAGTTCCGGACCACTTCCATGAATACGTCGTGGACGTACGCCTTCACGCCCTCTATGGCAGGATCGAGCATCGGAGATACGAGCTCGCCCTCGGCCATCTCCTGACTATAATCGAGCGTGGAAACGCCTTTGTCGTCAGTAAGCGCCCACTCGGGATGCCGGGATAGCACGTGCCCCGGCTCGTATTCACGACAGCCCAGCTTTCCGACGGTGAAAGCGTTGATCCACGCATGCACCTGGAGGCCAGCCGCGTGGGCCCGTTCGATGCAGAACGCGAGCGGATCAAAGCCGTCCTCCACGTCAGGTGCCTTCGGAAGCACAGCACTTGTATAATACGCCTCGCCGCGCCCATTCACCTGCACGAAGAGGGCATTGAAGTTGCTGCTCGAAGCGAGAGCCACCACTCTCTCAACGGAACTTCGAGTCCTCATGCTCGTCCGGACCACCCAGAGCCCCCTCACCTCGTGGCGAGCCACCCATGTCACCTCCATGCACGGGCCCGCGGCAACGCGCACCGCCGTCCCCAAGATCACCGACGCAAGGGCAAAGCAAGCCCGACGGTGCTCCGGGGCCATTATGACAAGTCTCGAGATGACCCATCTAGCCAGTGCAACAAAATAACCGGGCGCGCGCCGACACGCCCTGAGGAAGCGTACTGGCCGCCACCCGGTTGTCGTGCCCCCTCCCACGTCTCGCTCGCCCCTCCCGGGTCACGCAGATTCCAATCTCGATTAAGGACTGAGCTAGCTTGGCCCGATGCGTCGGGCCGCGGGCTAGACTTCGGGTTTGTCCAGCTCCATGCGGACCTTGCCGCGGGACCGGAGAAAGTCGGTTACGCGCCTGAGGCTCGTGTTGAGCACGAGGTCTTCTGTGAGGCCCGCGCGCTCGGCAAGTTCGACCGCGGCGTCGACGACTCCCACCCGGGAGGCGTGATGGGCATCGCTTCCGATGACCACAGTAACGCCGTGGGCCGCTGCGAGCCTCGCGAACTGGAAGCAGTTGTCGCGGCTATCCAGCCGCGTGACAGTGAGGGACGAGTTGTTGATCTCCAGGAGCTTGCCCAGGCGCTTCGCGGCCCGGACGATCTCCTCAATGTTCACTTGGAAGGCCGGGTTGCCAGGATGAGCGATGGCGTCCACATGAGGGTTCTCCATGGCGCCTATCATGGCCCTGGTGTTCTCCTCAACAGATCCCCCGTCGTAGCCGGTGCCCACGTGGAAGCCGGCGAGCACGAAGTCCAGTTTCTTCAGGGACCGCTCGGGCAAATCCAGATCACCTGCAGGGCTGATTATGTTCGCCTCGACCCCCTTCAGCACCTCCACCCCTGCAATGGTGGCCGGGATAACCCTCAGGTTACCGAAATAATACAAGTGTGGCCCACCCGGAATGTTGGGCCCGTGGTCGGTGATGGCGATGAGCTCCAGGCCCGCGTCGCGTGCCGCGCGAGCCATTTCGTCGATGGTGTTGTACGCGTGTCCGCTTGCGACGGAGTGGGTGTGAAGGTCGGCGACGATGCGCATTTTCAGGTCCTCCCAGGCGACGTGCAGATCGCGCGCGTGTCTTGAAAGCGCACGCTGGCGCGTTTCAGAAACCAATTCAACGCCGGGAGGCCGATCCCTGCTTCCAGGCGAACGCCGCGGGGTTGATATCCGGGAACACCGCATCTATGGCCTCGATCTCGCCGAGATACCTCTCGATCTCGGCCATTGCGTCGGCTCGTTCGAGGGCGTAGAGCAACCGTTCGAACCTGTTCTTGTGCTCCAGGAAGCGACGCGAAGCATAGTCCGCAGCCTGCTCGGTCGTCACGAGAAACGGCCAGTCGCTGCTCTGGAGGAGCAGAGCTTCGCGCGCCGCCTGGCGCAGGAGCCGTTTCTCGATGGTGTCGGGGCCGCCGGGGTCGTGCCCTCCCGCTGTCGTCAGGAAGGCAAGTGATGCCGCGGTCCTCTCCATTTCCCGCTCCACGCTGTGTATCTCATCCCACATCCAGCTGGTCGCCTCGTTATCCCAGATGTAGTGGCCACCTCCCATTCCCCACGAGCTCTCAACGAGGTCTATCTGGCCCGCTGGCGGGTGGTTCTCCAGGTATCCGGCAGCCGTTGCAAGCTCGACCGAGTCGCTCCTCGCCAGGCCTTCGAGGACCCAGCGAAGCCAGTCCACGCCCTCCATCCACCAGTGCCCGAAAAGCTCGACATCGAAGGGGGCCACGATGACGCCGTGTTTCCCCGTATCCGCGTGGAATTCGCCAAGGAGCCTCTCCACAAGGCAGACGAAGTGGTCGGCGTGCTCCTTCGCCTTGGCAAGGGCGGCCTCCGGCTGGTAGATCTCCTTGGAAGCCAGATCCACAAGCCTGCTCGTAACCTTCCAATAGCGAAACCCCGACACGGAGTCGCGTTTGTGAAACTCCCGGTAATTCCCGTCCCCGGGATAGCCCCATTCAGATGACCACACCTGGAGGGCGGTACGCTCGTTTCGGCCGAGCACCAATAGACCGCTTCCCTCAACCGAATAGGGCAGGTACGTGGTGAAACCCGGCCTCGAAGGAATGTACCTGGGCACAGGCTGCCGCTCGGCGAACCTCGCCCCGTACATCCCGGCCGGCGTTCCCCCTTGGATCGCGTGCGAATCCACAAAGAAGTGTCTTATCCCCATGGTCGCGAGGACGCCATCGATCCCGGCCGCGGCAAAGGCGGACCCGGGGGGGCCTGCGACGGAGTCTCGCGGCCGGTACCCGCACTCGGGCAACCATATTCCCTGCGGCCTTCTCCCGAAGCAGCGCTCATACGTGTCGACGCCGATCCTCACCTGGGCATAAACCGACGATTCCCTGGCGAGGAGCGGCAGGTAAGCGTGCGTGGCCGCACCGGCCACGAGCTCGATGTGCCCTCCCTCTTGTAACGAACGGAAGGCCCCCACTATGTCGCCCCCGTACCTTTCGTGGAAGCTCCTCCTCACGCTTTCATACCTGTCCCGGTAGAATCTCGCGAGGTCGCGAAGGCGCCCCTCGCTCTCTGCCTCGAACCGCGCGATGTCCGCTTCCGCTGCCGCGATCTTCGTCTCAAGATACTCCTCGAAGCGGAACAGCATGTACGGGTCTTGAAGCTGGTCCAGGAGCACCGGCGTGAGCCCCACCGTCAGCTTCACCGGGACGCCGCCTGCCACCAAGTCCGAGATGACGTCGAGGAGCGGGATGTATGTTTCCGCCATCGCTTCAAGTACCCACTCCTCGCCGAATGGCCATACCCCGGCCTTCCGGCAGTACGGCAGGTGGCTGTGGAGCACGAAAACGAACGAGCCTCTAGACACGACAGCCCCTCCTCCCTTGGACTTTCTTTAGTTTTGACACCGCAACACCTTGCTATTCGGAGAGGCGGAGCTCGCGCCCTGCCGGGCACGGCTTGGGACGAGACGACCTGTGGCCCCCTGGCGTTTTTGGCAAATCCACACAGCGGCTCTCGAATAATCGCGCACGACGCAAGGGATATTATTACAGAGACGTGCCAGAGCACATCTCCGAACCTTCATTGCCTGACAGAGTATGGTGCCACGAGTTTTCACGAGTTTTCATGTCTTTTATTCAGGGCGCAAGGGCACCGAGGTTGCCGGCGCGCGCACGACGAGGCGCTTGGGATTTGGCCAGGGCACATGCCAGACGCGAACGATTCGCGCCGCAAGCGCGCCGTCCCTCGGGGGACAGGGCCGGCCATCGGCAGCCCTGGGCGGGCCCGTGCGCGCTGAAAAGCAGCGCGAATCTGTGGCAAGACTTGTGGCGAGCTATGAGCTTGGCGATGTAATGATTGCCGGGAGGTAGCCGGGGTGACGGCCATAATCCAGGAGAGAGGATCATCCGACGATAACATGAGCAAGCCCATCCTTGACGAGGATGCCGCCGAGAAAGTGACTAGCGCGGCTGCAAATGAAGTAGAGGAAGTTCGCCTCCCAGAAAGCGTGTCGGAGCTACGCATCGCGGAGACGAGGGAGATCAACCTCGCAGAGGACATGGGCCACGCCGTCACCCGTCCCACGCACGCTGCGGGCGCGGAGGCCGAATATGAGCTTCCACAAGGTTACGGCAGCACGAGGGTCGTCCTCATGGTGCGCGACCCGTTTTGGCTCCACGCATATTGGGAGATCGCTGCGGACGTATCGGAGACGGTCGTCGCTGCCCTGGGGCCCGAAGGATGGCAGCTTGGCAGAAAGACGCTTCGCGTGCATGACGTGACCGACATCGAATTCGATGGGACCAACGCCCATCGCACCATGGACATCGACATAAGCAACGGCGCCAACAACTGGTACATCAACGTCGAGCGGCCGAACAGGTCGTATTGCGCTGAGCTGGGCCTCGTAGGCCCCGACGGGCGGTTCGTGCTGCTTTCCAGGTCTAACGTTGTCCGGACCCCCCGCGCCGGCCCATCCGAAGTCGTGGACGAGGAATGGATGACCATCTCTGCCATAGAGCGGTACTACCCGCGTCTTGGGCGGCTCCCCTCGTCGCCAGAGATCATATCGGCCCACCTGGAACACATGGCGGTGGAGATGGGCTCGGGCTTTGTCGCGGGAATCTCCAGCCCGGGCGTGGGTTTGGCCGCGCCCGAGCGAAAGGCATTCTGGTTGAACGCTTCGGTCGAAGTGATCGTCCACGGTGCCACCGAGCCAGGCTCGACAGTGACGATCCAGGGCTTGCCGGTAAAGCTGCGGGCCGACGGGACCTTCTCCGCCAGGTTCCAGCTGCCCGACGGCGAGCAGGTGATCCCGGTTGAAGCCGTGTCGAAGGACGGAAGCATGAAACGGTCCATTACCACAAGGCTTGCGCGCAAAACATGGTGATCCTGAAGAAAACACGACCTGACAAGGGAGATGAGGCCGGAACATGCCCAACGAAAAGGGCTATCTCGCGCTCGTGCTGCACGCACACCTACCGTACGTGAGGCATCCGGAATACCCTGATTTCCTGGAGGAAACGTGGCTCTTCGAGGCCATAACCGAAACGTACATCCCGCTCATCAAGGTCTTCCAGGGGCTTGTGCGCGACGGGGTTCCCTTCCGTCTCACCATGTCTATCACGCCTCCTCTCGCCTCGATGCTCCTCGACCCGCTCCTGCAAGAACGGTACCTCCGTCACCTCGCGAAGCTCACGGAGCTCGCAGAGAAGGAGGTCGAGCGCACGCGGTGGCTCCCGGAATTCAACGAAAACGCTCGGATGTACAGGGATCGATTCCACGAGGCGCGCCGCATTTTCGAGGACGTGTACGGGCGGAACATCCTCACCCCGTTCAAAGAGCTGGAGGCTCAGGGGCACCTGGAGATCATCACGTGCGCGGCCACCCACGGGTATCTCCCATTGATGGAGATCTGCCGGGAAGCCGTGGGTGCGCAGGTTCGCATCGCCACGCGTTTCCACGAGAGGGCCATGGGCAGAAAGCCCATCGGTTTCTGGCTCCCCGAGTGCGGCTATAACCCCGGCGACGACTGGTTCCTCAAAGAGGAAGGCATCAGGTACTTCATAACCGACGCCCACGGCGTGCTTTTCGCGTCGCCTCGCCCGAAGTACGGCGTCTTCGCGCCCGTGTACTGCAAGTCGGGAGTCGCGGCTTTCGGGCGCGATATGGAGTCCTCAAAGCAAGTCTGGAGCGCCCGCGAGGGTTATCCAGGGGACTACGACTATCGGGAGTTCTATAGAGACATCGGTTACGATTTGGATTATGACTACATCCGGCCCTACATACATCCCAGCGGCACCAGGATCAACACCGGGATAAAGTACTACAGGATCACCGGAAAGACCCACGACAAGCAGCCCTACAACAGACGACGGGCCATAGAGAAGGCTGCCATCCATGCGGGGAACTTCATGTTCAACCGGGAGAAGCAGATAGAGTACCTCGCTTCGGTCATGGACCGCAAACCCATCGTTGTAGCCCCCTATGACGCAGAACTCTTTGGGCACTGGTGGTTTGAGGGACCAGAATGGCTGGACTTCCTCATCAGGAAGATCGCGTACGACCAGAATACGTTGGCGCTCATAACCCCGGGCGACTATCTCGGCGTATACAAGCGCAATCAGGTCTCAACCCCATCTCTCTCGAGTTGGGGATACAAAGGCTACAACGAGGTATGGCTCGAGGGCTCCAACGACTGGATATACAGGCACCTCCACAAGGCTGCGGAGAGGATGGTGGAACTGGCGCGAGCCTACCCAGCCGCCGGCGGCCTCCTCCGCAGGGCATTGAACCAGGCGGCGCGAGAGCTTCTCCTCGCCCAGAGCAGCGACTGGGCGTTCATCATGAAGACCGGGACGATGGTGTCGTATGCCGTACGCAGGACCAAGGAGCACGTATGGAGGTTCACCAAACTGTACCACGACATACGGAGCAGCGCTATCGATGAATCCTGGCTCTCGGAGATCGAGTACCGCGACAACATTTTCCCGGACATAGACTACGAGGTATACGCGCGCGGCCCCTACACGCAGCCGCACGAGCCGTTTGACGCACGAACGGCCCGAGTGGGGGAGGTCGGGGCGGCCGCGCGCGCGGAAAGAACCTAAGCATGTCGCGAAGGATCCGCGCTACTTTGCGGCGGAGGGGTCTGCCCAGGGTTGCCGGTGCTTGCACGACGGGGCATGGACGTTCCAATCCTGTGCCGCGAGCGGATGTCAGTCATACCCCCGACGGCGCGAGGGCAACGAGCACTCAGCCGGCCGAGCGCTCGTTGCTGCGTGCTAAGTAGCCCGGATCTCGTCTATCTTGGCCATGTACATCTCCCGCAAGGCCTCCGCGTCCGTGGGCGTGGAGGCTTCGCTATACACATGGAATAGGGGCTCTTCGGAGTCGGGAAGGATGAGCGCCCAGCCGGTGTCATGGTACACCTTGATCCCGTCGATGAGCTCGACCTTCTCGTCGCGCACCTGTTCGATGAGCATCCTCATGACCTTGCCCTTGTCTTCCCATGGGCACTCGACCGTGCGCTTGCTCATATAGAACTTGGGCACCATCGAAAGCAGCGACGAGAGGCGCGCGTTCTCCGCCGCCATGACCTCGAGGATCTTCGCCAGGGATAGGAGCGCGTCGAACGCGGGTTGGAAGCCCGGGAGCTCCTTCTCTCCGATGAGGATCTTCTCCTCGATCACCTTCTCCATCACCGACCTCGGGTTCGCGCGCGTGCGAACCACGCGACCCCGGTAGGTCCGCGCCATGTCCTCGATGATCCTGGGTGCTGTCACCGGAACAGCCACGGTGGAGCCCTCCTTGGACTTGAGGATGAGAAGCGACATCAGGGCGCAGAACATCTCCTCAGAAACGCCCCTGCCCTGCTCATCCACGAGAAGGAGCCTCTCTGCGTTGGCGTCGACTGCGATGCCCAGGTCAGCCCGGCTGGAAACCACCGCCCTGGACAGAAGCGAGAGCGAGTCGAGCATCTCGTAGTGGTTTCTCGGCCTTGTTGCCACCGCGTTGTCGGGGTTCAGGGCCAGCACGTCGCACCCAAGGGCGTCGAGAAGCGTGGGTAGGAGCAAGGATAGGTTCCCTGGGTCGAAGTCCACGACCACCTTGAAACGCCGGGCACGCACAGTGGCCACGGACACGGTCTCGAGAAGGCCGTCGAGGTATTTCTCCACCACACGGGTGAGGAAAGCGACCTCGCCAACGTCCTCCGCGTCCACGCGCCTGAAATCCTCGCTGAAGAAGGCGTTCTCTATCTTGCGCTCCATGGACTTGTCGATGTTGATGCCCTTCTGGTCCAGGAACTCAATGAGCCCGATGTTTGGATCATAGGGCGAGAGCCGTACGTGGAGTCCGCCCGCAACCCCCAGGGCTGCGACGGCGTACCGGATGACAGGGGTCGTCATGCGTCCGAGGTCGTATACGTTGGTGCCGCTGGAAAGGAGGCCTGCTGTGAGGGCGCGTTTGAGCATGCGCGAAGGCTTGTACGCGTCTGAGCCCACGACGATCGCGCGTTTTTCACCGAGGCAGGCACCGTACGCAGCGCCCAGCTTCGCCGCGAATTCGGGCGTGAGCTCGACGTTGAGGAGACCCGAGACCCCATAGGAACCGAAAAGCCTCCTCGACCACTTCGCCCCCCAGACGAGGCTGGTGGTGATGGTAGTGCCCGCATCGATGACCTTGTTGGGCCATATCTTCACACCGGGCTTGATGGTGCTCCGCTCCCCAACGGAGCAATCGGCCCCGACCACGGACCCCTCGAAGAGGGCGGTCTTCGCCTTTATGCTCGTCCTCGAGCAGACAATGGCGCCGCGCAGCTCCGTCTCCTTTCCCACGTAAGAGTTGTTCCAGATCACGCTTCTCTTGACCGACGCCCCCTCATTGAGCAGATTCTGGTCGCCGATGACGCTGTGGTCTCCGACCTCGGCGTTGCGCTTCACGCGACAGCGCTCCCCGATCACTACGGGGGGTATGAGCCGGGCGTTCGGGTGAATGTCCGCTCCCTGTCCGACGTACACGCCTTTCTCCACTTCCTGGCCGGGTATGTCCACCCGCGCTCGGCCTGCTAGGATATCGTAGTGGGTTTGGCGGTACTGCTCGATGGTTCCGATGTCACTCCAGTAACCGCTCGCAACATAGCCGAAGAGGGGGAGATTTCTCTTTAGAATGAGCGGGAAAAGATTCTTGCTGAAGTCGAACTCCTGGCCGAAGTCAAAGAAACTCAACACGTCTGGCTCGAGCACATAGATACCAGTGTTCACCGTGTCGCTGAACACTTCGCTCCAGCTCGGCTTCTCGAGAAAGCGCGAGATGCGTCCGTCCTTATCGGTGATGACCACACCGTATTCGAGCGGCATAGGAACCCGCGTGAGGACGATAGTCGCGATGGCACCCTTGGCTCTGTGAAACTCCACCGCCTCCGTAAGGTCGAAATCGGTGAGGGCATCGCCGCTCATCACGAGAAACGTGGAATCTAGGTGCTCCTCACAAGCTTTCACGCTTCCGGCCGTCCCCAGGGGAACGTCCTCCACAGCGTAGTGCATGCTCACCCCGAAGGCGTCGCCCGCGCCGAAGTATTCCTGGATCACCTCCGGCATGTAGTGGAGCGTGGCATAGATGCGGGTGAACCCGTGCTTTCGCAAGAGGCGCACTATGTGCTCCAGGATCGGCCGGCCTACCACCGGCACCATGGGCTTCGGCTTATCACATGTCAGTGGGCGCAGGCGGGTGCCTTTGCCGCCCGCCATCACGACGGCTACCATTCCCCTTCCAGACCTCCCAGCAAAACAACGCTCTTTATGGCAATGTGCCTACTAGTATGGCGCCATAAGTTTTCGTCTCCTTTGTTGAGGGCGCTAGGGTCGGCGGTGCTTGCACACGACGGGGCGTGGAGAATTCAGCAGGCTTGCGCGCTGAATTCGAGAATTCGAACGAGGCGCGCCGCAAGCACGCCGTCCCCGGAGGACGACACCGGCAACCCTGGACAGGATCCCTCCGCCGAAAAGTAGCGCGAACTTCTGGCGACATACTTAGTGCGCGGTCTCCGGCACGCGGTAACGCGAGTAGTCGCGGGGCTCCTCGGTCGCTTGCGCGAACCACCGCGGCCCCGCCACCGCCCAGGGGCTCGCCCTGTAAGCTGCCATGACCTCATCGTACACGGCCTTCGTCTTGTCCGCTATTAGCTCCCAATTGAACCGCTCCCGCACGTCCCGCAGGGCCGCCTCGCGGATGCGTTCTCGAAGCTTGTCGTCGCCCAAGAGAGTGAGGATGTTGTCCGCGAGCGACCCCGGATTTGCAGTGAGGGCCTTCATACCGGTTATGCCGTGGCGCACCACCTCGCCGAGCCCGCCTGTGTCGGACACCACCACCGGGACGCCGCATGCCATCGCTTCAAGCGCTGTGATCCCGAACGGCTCGTAAAGGCTGGGGACGACCGCGATGTCCGCGCATTTGTACAGGCGATTTCGAGTCGCGTCATCGACGAAGCCCGCAAAATAGATACGGTTGTAGATTCCGAGCGACTGGGCGAGATGGCGCAGGTACGGGTCGGCTGGTCCCTTGCCCGCTACGACGAGCTTGGCTTTGTCGTAATAGGCGAGGACCTTAGCGAAGGCCTCGATGAGGACGTGGACACCCTTTTCATGCACGAGCCTGCCGATGAAAAAGATCATCTTCTCGTCCGCCGCGGCCCAGCGCGACCGGAATGCGGCAAGGTCGTGGGCCCCTTCGGGCGCCTCAAACCTGCCCGGGTCCACCCCGTTCGGGATCACATGCATCTTGTCCGCGGGGAACTGGAAGACCCATGACAATTCGCCCCGCATGTAATCACTGCAGCATATGACGCGCCACGCCTCGAAGCCCAGCCACCATTCGACGCTGCTGATGTACCGCTGAAGATCGTTGTGAAGCCCCCAGTTACGGCCGTACTCAGTCGCGTGGATCGTGGCGACGAGCGGGATCCTGAACGCATGTTTCAGCGTCTTCGCGGCGTAGGCGACAACCCAGTCATGGGCGTGCACGAGGTCAGCCCCGAGTGCGGCCTGGGGTATGGCGCGCTCCAGGAGACTCAGATTCATCTGCATGACCCACGTGACGAAATCGGGCGGGGATGGGCTCCCGAGAGGCACCCTGAAAACGGCGACACCTTCATCGTCTTCCGCTCCCTCAGCGCCATCGCTAGCGCAGGTGACAACGTCCACATCCATGCCCCGCCGTACGAGGGCTTTGGAGAGGTCCTCGACGTGCCGGGCGATGCCCCCGACGATCCTGGGTGGGTACTCCCACGAAAGCATGAGGACTCGCATCTCGTCCCCTCCCTCGTATATTACTGGTTGACGGTACAAGCCAGGTCGCATATCCGGGTTAGCCGCTGGTGGGCCGACGGCCGTCGTAGCCGCGACCGGCGAAGGGCCATACCCTAACGGCCCGCCGGGCGCGGCGCAGGCGATAGATGCTTTAGGCGCTCTCAAGGCCACCAGCGGCCGGCGCCCCCGGGGCGCGGGTCAGCCCTCGAGCATCTTACCCCGGACATCCTGGATCCCGTCGCTGATAATCCGATATGATTTTGTCTCCTTTGGGGCATCCCTGGGAAAATATACTTGGGTCGGCTGGGGTAACTCTTGCCCCCTCCAGTTGCACGATGACTCCCAAGCCTTAATCAGGCATGGGATGAGTGACTTTTCGCATGAGAATGTTTCCCCGACCTCACCTTGAGCCTCTAACCCCTAGACTGCGCGGAGGCCCTGCCTGCCCGCCCTGAGCAAAGCGGGGTGCAGTCCGGGCAGAGCCTCCAGTGCTAATAACGAGGCAGTCGATCTGGTGAGGTGCCGGGGATGCCCCAAATCCTTGCCACCCGAAGGGGGTGTAAGCCCGT